>JBILCF010000033.1:0-18828 GCA_044353325.1 Chitinophagaceae bacterium
ACCTGATTTTGAAGTGTTGAAGTCAGTTACCTTTTCAATCAACAGTGGCGAAACGATTGCTTTAGTAGGTTCAAGTGGATCTGGAAAAACAACTATTGCTTCTTTATTGTTGCGTTTTTATGATGTACAAAAAGGAGAAATTAAAATTGGTGGTCATAATATTCAAGATTTGCCGTTGACTTTGCTTCGCGAAAAAATAGCATTGGTTCCGCAAGAAGTATTACTGTTTGCAGGTACAATCAAAGAAAATATTGCCTACGGAAAACCAGGTGCATCCAACGAAGAAATAATTTCAGCGGCTAAAAAAGCAAATGCATTTGATTTTATTCAATCATTTCCTGAGCAAATGAACACGCTTGTAGGTGAAAGAGGCATACAACTGTCTGGAGGACAACGTCAACGCATAGCCATTGCACGTGCAGTGCTTAAAGATCCTTTAATATTGATTTTGGATGAAGCTACAAGCAGTTTGGATAGTGAAAGCGAACAGTTAGTCCAACAAGCTTTAGATCAACTGATGGTAGGTCGAACCAGTGTGGTAATCGCCCACAGATTTGCTACAATTCGCAATGCAGATAAAATAGTCGTATTGCAAAAAGGAGAAATCAAAGAAATGGGTACACATCAAGAATTAATCGCACTCGAAAATGGATTTTACCATAAATTAAGTAAAATGCAGTTTGACTCTTAAGTATTTCTGTCCCAAAATTTAGGATAATTGCTTTGAATTCAAATTCGACAATTGAATGTAAAAAATTACCTATACAAATTTTTCTTCATCCATACATTACAAGCATGATGCCCGGTATCTCCTAAAGGCGATTTTAAACTTTCAAATCCAAATTTTTTGTATAAATGCACCGCTGATTCCATGGTGGGAAAAGATTCTAGATACATTGAATCATAACCTAATTCGAGTGCTGTTTCAATTGTTTTTTGCATCAATACTTTACCTAGGCCATTTCCTCTAGCTTTTTCAGTTATGAAAAAACGAACAAGTTCACAATAACCTTCAGGTAGACCTTTGCTCGGGTATAAGCCACAGCCCCCCATGACAATATCATTTTCTTCTGCAATCCAATAAAAAGAATTGGGTGTTTGAAAAAGTTCGAACAAATGATCTGTTGTAGGATCGCCATGGGCAGTACCTTCAGATGGTAATCCCAATGACTCAATTGAATTGCGAATGATACGAGCTAATGCTAAATTGTCTTGCTGATGTATTGGTCTTATAGTCATGAGAATGCGTTTAGTCAAAAAAAAACACTGCATTTTGCAGTGTTTTTTTATATTATAAATTAATGATTATCCTTCTAAAGCTGCTGCTCCACTTACAATTTCGGTAAGTTCGGTAGTAATTGCAGCTTGACGAGCTCTATTGTATGAAATACGCAATGAACGCAACATTTCCTCCGCATTTTCTGTAGCCTTGTCCATAGCAGTCATACGTGCACCATGTTCTGAAGCATTGCTATCTAAAACACCTTTATAGATTTGTGTGTTTAAGATTTTTGGCATCAATTCATCGATCAAGACTTCTTTGGATGGTTCAAAAATAAAATCGTTATTGGTTTCTTTAGCAGATTTAGCCTTTGGAATAGGTAAATGTTGTTCGCATACAAATTCTTGTGTAGCTGCATTTTTAAATTTGCTATATACTAATTCTACTCGATCAAACTCTTTATTGACAAATGCATTGCGGACATATTCAGCAGCAGATTTTACATGGTCAAAATTCAAATCACTAAATATGGACCAATAATTATCGATAACATTGTAGCCATTGCGCGTAAAACTTTCCCATCCTTTTTTGCCTAGAGGCAAAATTGTAATATTACCTTTTTCGTATTGAGTTTTGTATTTTTCGTTGATTACGCTTTTGGTCAATTTAATTGAGTTCGCATTGAACGCACCACAAAGACCTCTATCACTCGTAACAACTATGAACAATACTTTTTCAATTGGTCGTTCTACATTCAAACCGCCACCTATGTTGCCATCTACACTGCCAATGATATTGCTCAGCATCTCTTGCAATTTTTCAGCATAAGGACGCATTTGAGTAATTGCATCTTGTGCACGTCGAAGTTTAGCAGCACTAACCATTTTCATGGCTTTTGTAATTTGCTGTGTAGTTCCTACTGATTTTATTCTTAAACGTACCTCTTTTAATTGACCAGACATAATTATGTTTTGATTTGGGCGCAAAGTTAAAAAACTATTTCCATTCTTATAGCTTTTTCATGCAATTCACACCAAATGTGGAAATAATTTGGCGTAAAAATAAAAAACCGCTCAATAAGAGCGGTTTTAAAGATGTATTATCAATATTTTTTATTTTATTGATTCCAATCCTTTCAGGATTTGTTTAGCTGTATTTTCATTTGGATCCAAAGCCAACAATTTATTGCTGTAATCAGTAGCTTCTGCTTTGTTGTTACCATTATAAGCAACCATTGCAAGGTATGTATAGGCTTTGATTAAATCATTTTTCTTAGCAGGGTCGTCTTTTTTTACCAAGCCTAACCATTGATTAAAGTAACTTGAAGCTGCACCATTTTTGTATTCTTTGTCTTTTGAAGAAGCCATTACACGACCAAGCCAATAGTAACTTGAAGGTTCATTAGGGTATTTTTCACTCATGGTTTTTAACATTGGTTCTGCATTAGTATAGTCTTTAGCATAGAAGTACATTACGCCACTCCACCAATAGTCTAATGGTTCAATTCCTGTCATATTTTGATCAACAATCTTTTTGTACCATTCAGCAGCTGTAGCATATTTTTGAGCATCTTTAAAAGCTTCTGCTACTTCTCTGTAACGTGGTGTTTTGTCTTTTGCTGTATCTATGTCTATACTTTTAGTGAAATAACTTGAAGCTTGACTAAATCTTATACTATCTTTCAGCAATAATTTCCCATAGTTCATATGGTCCTGAGGGATAATTTTCTTAGGATCTTGTTTTGCATACAATTTGTCCATATTAACCAATGCGCTTGAGTCATTTTTCAATTCTAGTTCACTATATCCAATAACACGGTACATATATGGTTTTTCGACCCCCTTCGCAATCAATTCGTTCATTTTTGCAATAGCAAGACTGTATTCTTTAGCTAAATACAAAGTATTCGCATATTGCATTTGGTCGTCAACAGATTTGTCTGAAAGCTCAAGGTATTTCTCAATATTTTCTTTAGATATTTTATACTTACCTACTCGATAATATGCGTCGGCCAATGCCTTGAATGGCAATGGATTTTTTTCATCTAATTGAGATGCACGACCATACTTTGATAAAGCACTATCGTAGTTTTTAGCAGCATACCATAGACTACCCATTTTGTAATTTGCAAGCGATTGAGTTTCAGGATAACCTTCTGCATATTCGTAATTGGTCATAGCATTACCACCGCCACCTTGGATTTTTCGATAAGCATCACCTGTTGAGGTATGCAAATCGCCATTTTTGGTAATTTCCATAGCTTTTTTGTACCACTCTACAGCCATATTTGGATCTCCGCCTTCTGTATAAGTAATGGCATCTGCAGCATATTTAAATGGCAGCCAATCTTTCTTTTTTGCTTTGCTTGCTACTTTAGTCAGCATGCTCATAGCTTCAGGTGTTTTGTTTTCCATAAAGAAAACACGTGCTAGACCAGCTGTATTTGCAGCATCATCAGGGAATTTTTGGAATATTTCTTTAGCACCATTGACATTTTCTCCAGCCAATTCGCATAAGCCTAAGTAGTAATTGGCCTGCGGATTGCCAGCGGCCATTGGTGTCAAAATTCGTTTTGCACTTTCAAATCGTTCAAATTTGTACAATTGGATAGCTTCTTCTAAGGTTTGAGCTTGAGCATTCAATCCAAAAAGCACTGGAAGTGCTACAATGGATAAAATACGTTTTACGTTGTTCATGTTCTTGTCTTTATTAGTTTAGTTTGGGTTTAAAACTTTTCAGGGCATAAACTTATTTCAAATTTGACTCAAAAAGTGCATCAAAGTTGCAATAATTTATTGTTTTAACGTTTTGTTTAATGATTTACGCGTGTTTCGCGGAGCATTACATTAACTCTCAATGGAAACATTTTGGCTTGTCTAAATACAATTTGACCGTCTCGACAAAGGTAATTGACTAATCCTGTACCGAGTCCTTGCCATGATTCTTTGGTTATAAAATAAAAATTACGTGTGCAAGGGTATTCTTTTAATCCAATATAGGCTTGATAAGGTTTGACAAACGCTTTGATAGAATCATTGTCTGGCCATATTCCAGCCACATTGATTTTGTTTAAAAACGTTTCTGTTGTTGAATCACTATGATCAGCAACCCAACTAACACCAATAACACCAATGGCTCTGTCGTTCTTTGAAACATAATTGATAACTTCTTCGCTTGTGTTTGTGGCAAATGTCTTGTCCGAAAGTTTTTGTCCAGGTATCAAAGAGTCGGTGATGTATCTAACTGTACTTGAATTCTTATTGTCAAATACAATTTGATAAGTAGAATCCTTGCCTGTCAAATAATCTCTTAGTTTGGTTAACATAAACTCAGGTTTTGTGTTTTTTTGCGAAGTAATAAAAACCACTGCATCTCTAGCCATAGCCATGCTTTTTGTAACCCATTGTTTGGTCAAACAAAATTGTTTTTCTTCTTCGGTCAATTCGCGTGTTACAAAAATAACTCGTGTGGTATCTTCAAAAAAATCTTTAAAACATTCTGCCTCTGGTTTGTATTCTGCTATAATGTGTGCATTGGGGAAACGAGCTAAAAATATTTTGAGTTGTTCTTCCATGACAGGTTTATAAGTCTCGTCAATGCTTATTTTGATACTGCCCGAAGTCTGGTTGTCCAATACTTTATCTTCGCTACAGGCAAAAAATAACATTGAAAATGCAAGAAAAAACGTGCTCCAGGTTATTGTTTTTTTTAAATTAAACATATAGTAATGATTGGTTTATATAATGTAACGATATAATTTCTTGAATTATTACGTGCAAAATTACTCAATTTTTACCTGAGTTTAAACATTATCATTTCTATAACTTTTGCGTTGAGATTTTGTAAAAAAAGATTGCTTCACACGCAATACACCCCGAAAACTTCGAAATAGACCATATGCAGCAAATAAAATACCTAAGGTGTAGACGGTTGATTTGCCATATTGTTCTATGATAGCAGGTAAAAGCATGCAATACACAGAAATGAATACATACAAAATGCCCATTGCTACATCTACTGTCGCACGAAAACTAACATAGGCTTTATTTTCACGTCCTTCTTCCATAGTTTCCTACTTGGCTTTAGCCGCCTTTTTCGGCGCAGCTTTCTTACTTGCTGCTTTTTTCGGCGCTGCTTTTTTAACTGCTTTTTTTACAAAAGCATCTGGTACTTGGGTTTCGATCATTTTTTTGATGTCTTCAAGTGTAAAAACAGCGGCCTCTTCGGCTGTGTATTTTCCACCTTCTGGCTTGAAGGCAATTTTCAACATTTTTTTATTGAATTTGATGAAAGGTCCCCAACGTCCATTTTCTACTGAAATTTTTTCTTCTGGCCAATGATGAATATAACGATTGGCTTCTTTATCCATTTTTTTAAGAATCAACTCCTCACATTCAGATTCAGTAATGGTATCGAAATTGTAAGCACGTGGAATATTAATGAAAAGTTCGTTCCATTTGATGAAAGGACCAAAACGGCCTTTACCTTTAGTAATTGGTTTTTCTTCGAAAAATCCTATTGGGGCATCTTCTACTTGTTTGAGTTGGATTACTTCGATAGCGCGTTCAAGGCTTACATCCATAGGTTCTTCACCTTTCGGTAATGATATAAATTGTTCGCCATGCTTAACGTAAGGTCCAAATCGACCAATATTGACACTGACTTCCAAGCCTTCAAATTCGCCCAAAGTCAATGGGAGTTTAAATAAATCAAGAGCTTCTTCAAAAGTAATGGTTTCAATACTTTGTGTGTTTCGTAGGCGTGCAAAGCGAGGTTTTTCCTCATCTTCTGTGTTGCCAATTTGAATCATAGGCCCAAAACGACCAATACGCGCAAAAACGCGTTTACCCGAAACGGGGTCAATCCCCAAATCTCGTTCGCCGCTTGCTCGTTCGGCAGTATCCATTGTAGTTTCAACGAGTTCGTGAAAAGGCGTATAGAAATCGCCCAACATGCGGCTCCATTCCTTGCGGCCATTGGCAATTTCGTCAAATTCATTTTCTATACCTGCTGTAAAAGAATAGTCCATCACTTTCATAAAGTGCAACTTCAAAAAGTCGGTTACCACATTGCCTAAGTCGGTTGGGAATAACTTATTTTTCTCAGCGCCTGTATTTTCTTCTGAAGTGTTACTGGATATTGAATTGTTTTTAAGTGTTAAAATAGCAAACGTTCTGCGTATACCATCTTTATCTTTTTTAACAACATAATTTCTATTTTGAATGGTACTGATGGTTGGCGCATAAGTAGAAGGACGTCCAATTCCAAGTTCTTCAAGTTTTTTAACCAGCGAAGCCTCCGTATAGCGAGGCAATGGACGTGAGAAGCGTTCAGTGGCTTTCATTTCTACCAAGGATAAGTCTTGTCCTACTTTGAGCAAAGGCAACATGCCTTCTTCGTCGTCGTTATCTTCATCGTCTTTGCCTTCGGTATATAATTTTAAAAAGCCATCAAATTTTAAGACTTCTCCGCTTGCTGTTAATTTTTCTTGTTGAGTCGAAATGCCTATTGATGCCGTTGTTTTTTCTAACTCCGCATCAGCCATTTGACTAGCCATAGTTCTTTTCCATATCAAATCGTACAAGCGTTGCAAGTCCATGTCTTCGATATTGCGAACATTCATTTGAGTAGGGCGTATCGCTTCATGCGCCTCTTGCGCATTTTCATTTTTGTTTTTATAAGCTCTATATTGATGATATCGTTCGCCATAAGAGCTATATATTTCTTCTTTAATATTATTTAAAGCCGTTTCAGACAAATTCACCGCATCAGTTCTCATATAAGTAATATGCCCACTTTCGTACAAGCGCTGAGCAAGTTGCATGGTGCGTGATACTGAATATCCGATTTTGCGACTCGCTTCTTGTTGAAGCGTAGAAGTTGTAAAAGGTGCAGATGGTGATTTTTTTGCAGGTTTTACTTGAATATCTTCAACATTGTATGAAGCGCCAATACATTTTTCTAAAAATTGTTGTGCCGCTTTTTGGTCAGTTAATTTAGAGGCATATTCTGCTTTAAACGAAACTGCTTTATTATTGATATCATTTGCATTAAAAAAAGCTTCAGCTTTGTAAGTGCTGATGGCATTAAATCCGTTTATTTCACGTTCGCGCTCTACAATGAGGCGTACCGCAACTGATTGAACTCGACCTGCAGAGAGTGAATTGCTTCTGCTAATTTTGCGCCAAAGTACCGGTGAAAGTTCGAAACCTACTATACGATCTAAAATTCGGCGGGCCTGTTGTGCATTGACCAGATTCATATTGACCAAACGAGGATTGTCTACCGCTTTTTTGATGGCTGGTTTAGTGATTTCATGAAAAACGATCCGTTTTGTTGTAGCAGGATCCAAGTCTAATACTTCGCATAAATGCCATGAAATAGCTTCACCTTCACGATCCTCATCCGATGCAAGCCATACCTCGTCAGATTTTTTTGCTAGTTGGCGGAGTTCATTTACAACTTTGATTTTGTCGTCCGATATTTTATAAGAAGGCTTAAAATTGTTTTTGATATCGATACCCATTTCGTCTTTTTCAAGGTCACGAATATGACCAAAACAAGATTTAACTTGAAAATCTGAACCTAATATTTTCTCTATTGTTTTTGCTTTTGCAGGGGACTCAACGATCAATAAATTTTTGGCCATTCTTACGTTTTAGGGGTCTAGTAATTTTGCAAGTATATAAAATAATTCGGACATACAAGTTTTTTGAAAAAAAATGAATTTGGGATTACACTTGAAAAAGGGCGTTTTTTGATATTTGAACTCTACATTTGCATTCTAAAAAAAGTATATTTGGGACCCACTAATGAACCATTTGAAATTGATTTAATTGAACCACTTGAAACTGCGAGTTTGGGACAGCGTTTCTTAAATCACATTATAGATATTATTGTTTTTTATATTCTTTCAGTCCTTGTTATTCTGTTGATTAGTTCGTTTGTAGGTACAGATTGGATAATGAATGAGGATAATGTTTTTAATAAATTGAATCAATACTTCATATTGATAAGTATTTACACTATTTATTACAGTACGATGGAATATAAATTTGGTAAAACGATAGGTAAATTTATAACTAAAACGAAGGTTGTGACAGAAAATAGTTTGCCTCCAACCTACAATACTTGTTTCTTTCGATCCATTGTTCGTATTATCCCTTTTGAACCTATTTCTATATTGTTTGATCAAACACAAGCTTGGCACGATCGATGGACCAAAACCTACGTTGTGAAAGAGCCTAAAGTAAAATTATAATGCCATTAGGCTACATCCGCGAAGTTCTGAATGGTCTATTCGGCCATGGATTTTAAAATCGTCATTGGCAAACACTTCTCCTTGATCTTCAGTTGCAATGAAAGCGCACGAATGAATATTGGCAAGATCAATCACATTGATGGCTCCTTTGCCTGCCAAAACCGTATCTAGTGGGTCATTGATATCTCGAACGAGAACTTTCATCCACGGGACTGGGGTGAAAATTCCATTTGAGGTAGAATAGGCTTGAGAAAATAATTCTGTCATGCCATATTCGGAATAAATATGCTGGGTTGAAAAAGTTTGTTTTAAAATGGCATGGACTTGTTCTCGATTCATTTCTTCTCGTCTTCCTTTCATACCACCTGTTTCGATAATAGCTACAGAATCTAGAGATATAGGGTATAGTTCTGCAAAATCAAGTAAAGCGAAAGTAACTCCAAAAAGTAGGGCTTTAGTTTTTTGTTGTTCCAATTGTTGCAATGTCTTTGACAAAGTTTCAAAATTCTTCAAGTAAAAACCACTCAGAGTATGTTGGCTTGCATTTATAAGGTCGTTGACCATGTATACCAATGAAGAATGGGTTCGTTCCAAATAGGATGGTAAAAGTCCGAGAATACAATAATCTTCTATTGAGCCAAAAAAATGATGAAACCCTTTGCTGAATGAGGTTTTGTATAAACTATAATCGTGTACAAAATGCTTGCTAGTCACTTGTCCTGTCGTGCCACTGCTTTCAAAAAAATGATTTTCTTGTATTGGTTCTGTTGAGATTTGATGTGTTTTGAAAAATTGAATGGGCAAAAAGGGAATTTGATCGATAGCATGGATTTGGGTTATATCCTTACAAATAAAATTGACGTATTGATGATAAATTTTATTAGTGTTATATTGGTAATGAAACAATTCCAAAGCCAGTTGATTAAATTTTTCTGGTGTTGAATAAAATATTTGATCTTGGAATTGCGTTAAATTCATTGAATTAGCTGTAAATTTGTTTTATGCAAAAAATGCTCCTTATCGTTTTGACAATTGCATTGTTGGCTTCGTGCAACAAAGAAACGAAGTATTCTAATATTCCAAAAATAACATTTAAGGATATGAGTCATTCCTTAGTTAAAGCTGGAAGTGATTCTGTTATTAGAATACGATTTGATTTTGAAGATGGAGATGGTAATATTGGTTTTGGAACGAATAATTTATTTTTAAAAGATAGCAGAGATACTGTATTTGTGCCTTTTATGATTCCTACAATTCCTGATAAATTTAATCCAAGCGCTGGCTTGAAGGGAATCATAGAGGTTGAATATCAAGCTGCTTTTTTATTGTTACGTAGCGATAGCCTTCATTTAGAATCAGATACGTTAAAATGGGAAATCTATATGAAAGACAAAGCTGGTAATTCAAGTAACACGATTACCACTACACAACTTGTCCTAATCAAGTAAACTCACTATAGCCAAATCATACCCCTTAAGCCCAAAGCCACTGATGCTTCCTGTGCTTACTGGTGCTATAAATGACATTTTACGATATTCTTCTCTTGCATATACATTTGAAATATGAACTTCTATGATGTTTTGGATTTTAACCGCCTTTAAAGCATCAGCAATAGCTATGGAAGTATGCGTATAAGCACCAGCATTGATGATAATAGCATCAGTGATGCCACTTTGACGATGAATTTCATTGATAATTTCTCCCTCAATATTACTTTGGAAAATAGAAATTTTATGCGATGAATATCGTTCAGTCAAAGTTTTCAAATATTCATTTAATGAAATGTGACCATAAATTTGTGGTTCACGACTGCCAATTAAATTTAAGTTTGGACCATTGATGATACTTATTTTCATAGTTACATTTTAATTGTTTGTATTCAAGATATTGGTAAGATAATTATATTACAAAATGATCTATTTATTCTGTTGAAGTGTTAGAAATTAATGAAATTCCAGACATTTTAAGTTGATCGAGCACATTTTTATCTTTTTCTTGCGATAGTATTGATTGTATAATCTGTTTGATTTCGTTGGAAGCAACCATTTGTTCAGATTTTGAATTTGCATCTTTATTGATATTCGCAAGATTTGAATATCTTAATTGAATGTTTTGTAGCGATTTGATTGCATTCATTCGAACGATAGGATAATAATCGGATGAAGCAACTTTTTGCAACCATACACTATGATTTTGAATACTTGCCTCGTCATTAATTCGAAGTAATAATGATGTAAAATCTATTAGTAAATTAGCTCTTTTGGCCCCAAAAATAGTATACATGGCATTTGTATAAAAACTTGTATCTGTTAAAGTGCCAAGCTGTGCATAAAGGGATGAAATGGTATTGAAGAGTTTGCCTCTAGCATCCAATTCTAATCGTTTACATTGTCTGTAAGCTTCATCTGGTAAGATTTTTTGGATTGCCTGTAAGGCTTCTCCAGCAATATTATATGATGAATCATTGACTAGGTCAAAATACAGATTCAAGAATGTTGGATTTTTGGTTTCGCCCAAAACTTGAACTATTTTGGCTCTTACTTGGGGACTAGCATCGTTTCGAGCAAGATTGAGAAGAAATTCTGTGGTTTTGGTTAAGTTGTTAGCGTTTTTCCAATCAATCCATTCCAAGGCTTTTAGTCTTATATCTTCATCGGCATCATTTATAGCACTTAATAATGTAAATCGAACCGAGTCGTTTTGATTTTGTAATGTACTTAGTTCTTTAAGTGGTCGCACTTTTTCAATGTAATTTGTAGCTCTATTGTAGGTTAAAATATGATTGAAAAAGGGTTTATTGTCTTTGATTTCTCCCAGAAAAGTTGCATCAGGGTCTACGTTGACATCAACACGGTCAGGGTTGTCTATGTCTAATTTTTTGACATAAAATGTCTCTTTACGTTTTTCAATTTGAAAACTGTATTGACTTTTCAATTGCCCTTGTGTGACTGTAAACTTTAAAGGAAATTTAAATAGTCCTACGTCAGAGTTTTGAATTTGTTCAATTTGAACAGCTAGAAGTCCTAAAGAATCTATGTAGTCATACCGAATTTCAATAGAAGGATGACCGCCTTGCATAAACCATTGTTGAAAAAAAGGCCGAAGGTCTTGGCCAGATACTTGTTCAAATTCTTTTCGCAGATCATCTATTTCTGCATTGCTATAAGCATGTTTGCTTAAATAATTTTTTACGCCTTCAAAAAAAGCATCATCGCCCAAAATAGAACGAAGTAAATGCAAGACACGAGAACCTTTTTGATAGGTAATCGTATTGAACATGTCCTCTTTGTCCTTGTAATTGAAGTTGATTATTGCATCATCACTGTTATTTTTCGCATAATTAAGATATCTATTGATAGTGTTGTAGCTTTTTTGCAATGCAGCATCTTTGCCCAATTTGTGTTCTAGCCAAAGTTGTTCGCCATAAGTAGCAAATCCTTCATTGAGAACTAAATGGCTCCACGATTCGCAAGTGACCAAATCGCCAAACCACTGATGGAAAAGTTCATGAGCTATTATGCCGTCATTGTCTGCGTCAATTAATTCTCTATTGTTTTTTTGAACAAATTCGCCATGCAATGTCGCAGACGTATTTTCCATAGCACCAGAGACATAATCGCGAACAACGACTTGAGCATATTTGTCCCAGGGGTAGGTCACGCCTAATCTGTCGGAATAATACTGCATCATCTCAATGGTGTTTTTAAAAATGTTTCTGGCATAAGGACTGTAAGCTGGTTCTAGGTAGTAGCTAACTTCTTTTCCATTCCATTGATCTTTTGTAGCAATGAAATTACCAACTGCCATCATGGTTAAATAGGCTGACATTGGTTGCTTGTTTTCCCAAACATCCGTGCGCATATTGCCTTCGGAAGTAGAATTAATTAGCAGCCCATTCGATAACGTTGTGAATTGATTCTCAACAGTCATTGCAAGTTTAGATGTGAATTTTTCGTGCGGTTTATCTATTGTTGGAAACCAACATGAGTTGGCTTCAGTTTCGCCTTGTGTCCACAATTGCATTGGTTTAAAAGGTTCTTGTTTGTTGGTGTTGACAAAATATAATCCTTTATCATCTTTAATCGCTTTGCTACCATGGCTTTCTTTTTCGTCGGGGTTTGCCTTATAGCTAAGCTCTAATTTGATTGTATCATATTTTGAAACTTTCTTTTCAAGTTTTAAATGAAGATTTTTTTTATCGTAGTTGGTCAAATACATTATGTTATTGTTGTGTTGGTCTGTCACAATAATTTTATCAAAAATCATGTTTTTGGCATCCAAGATAATTGAATCGGTTTCATAGAAGTAAGGTTTTAGCCATAAGGTTTCTTTGCCTATACAAGTATGGTTTTCCCAATTAAACTGAACTGCAAGATCCATATGTAGAATGTCGATAATTTTTCGAGGTGTTGTTCTGAAATCATCTTTTCGAGTAGGTGTTATTCTTACATCATGTAATTTGATTTGAAGTTGTTCGGCTTCTTTTTGTTTGAAATATCTTGCCGTTTTTCTGCTTGGCGAGCAAGCTATTATAAGACTTATGAGGAGGATAATCCACCAAGATTTAACGATTTGCATAATCAACAAAAGTATAACATCCTATTGATGGAAATGCAATAAAATATTTATAAAAACTAATGTACATTTGTCATATAATAGAAAATTCAATGAAATATTGGTTGATTAAATCTGAGCCTTTTAAATATAGTTGGTCCCAATTTGTGTTGGATAAAAAAACATTTTGGGATGGTGTCCGTAATTATACTGCTCGAAATAATCTTAGAGAAATGAAAAAAGGCGATTTGGCTTTTTTCTACCATAGCAATGAAGGACTTGAAATAGTAGGTATAGCAACTGTGGTCAAAGAATCTTACCAAGATCCTTCTACTGATGAAACAGCTTGGTTGGCAGTAGATTTTAAACCTGTAAAAGCGCTGAAAAAACCAGTTACATTGGCTAATATTAAATCTGATTCTAGTTTAGCCCAAATGCAATTGATTAAGCAATCAAGGCTTTCTGTTAGTGCTGTGACAGAGGAGGAATTCAATTATATTTTAAATATAGCGGAAACGAAAATCTAATCTGATATTTCTTATTCATCATCTACTTCTTCTAATTCATCTTCGTTGATAATGGGTAAGTCAATGTGAAAAGCAGTACCTTCATTTACTTTACTTTCAAACCATATTTTACCACCAGATTGCTCTACAATATCCTTGCACATAGCTAAGCCAAGTCCAGTGCCAGAAGTTTTGGTGGTGAAGTAAGGTTGGAATAATTTTTCGCCTTTTTCCTTCGATATACCCTCGCCATTGTCTGATATAGTGACTCTGATGTAATTGTTTTTAATCTTTGAAACAACCAATGATATATTACCTTTTCGGCCTAATGGAATAGACTGATTGGCATTTTGAATTATATTCGTAAAAACACGTATCAGCTGACTTTTATCGGCATTGAGTGTAATTGAATATTCAGGTATAAGAAAAAGGTATTCAAAGTCATTGTCGTCATTGTACATGCCTGTCACAGTATAAAGAATATCATTTAAAATAAAATATTCTCGTTTTAATTCAGGCATTTTTGCAAAGTTGGAGAAGTTTGTAGCAATCAGTGTAAGGTTGTCAATTTGTTCAATCAAAGTATTGGTTACCCGAGATGTGATTTCTGGGATATTAGAATTGTTATTCTTGATGGCTCGCTCCAGCATTTGAAGTGAAAGTTTCATTGGAGTGAGCGGGTTTTTAATTTCATGAGCTACCTGCTTTGCCATTTCTCGCCAAGCCATTTCTCGTTCTGATTTTGCAAGTAGGATGGTACTATTTTCTAATTTTCGAAGCATACGATTATACTCTTTAACCAATAGTCCAATCTCATCGCTGTATTTCCATTTTAAGGGCTGATTAGTTTTGGATAAATTAATTTTCGTAAACTGCTTAACGATATAGTTAAAAGGGCGTGTAACTGAATTGGTGATAAATAATGCTAAAACAGAAGAGAGTAAAAATACAAATACATAGATGTTAACTAACGTGGTTAAGATATTTGTAGTTTCATTTTTTATTTCTTTATTCGATGAAACATAAGGCAATTGCATTAAAGCAATGTTTTCGTTTTTGCTATTTCGAATATAAGTATAAGAAGCTAAAAAGTTCACGTCGCCCATAAATTCTTGGCTGATATGATGCTCTCTATTATCGTATTGCATGGCATATTTAGCCAATGGATTTATTTTAGTAGATAAAAGCCCGCTGTTATAAATGCTGTTTTCTGAACTGAAAACTAGGTCGAAATTTCGAAAGCTAAATATATTAATATTGATTCGATATCGCTCTGCTATTGTTTTTAAAATATTGACATTTGATAAGTATTTTAAATTTGAATCTAAATCTGTTGAAGTTGTAATGTTGACATCTTGAAGAAGCGTTTCAATATCATGTTGTATATTTTGACTTAAATTGCTTATTTCCGTTATGCTTTTTTCTTTCACACGATTAATCAAATATACAGAGGTGAAATATCCTACCGCTACAAACGATATAAACACAACTAATAAGATAGCAAAGTGAATCCTTAACCTAAGGTTAATACTTAATAAATTAATAAATCGAGAATAAATCAAATTAGAACGTGCTATTATATTGCCCAATATATATAATGTGATGACAATAAAATATATTAGAAATATATATGCAAAAAGGGTGGTAAATAAATATAAATTATTTGATTTTTTAAATACTAAAATATACTTATTTGAATATTCATCATTATACCACAATTCGCTTATGTCTTCGTTGTTTGTCAAGTGAAAAGGGGTACTGTCATTATCGAATTTTGGGTATATTCTATCCGGGAAAATATTGAATCCGCTTTTGACTTGTAATATGCTGTCTTGGTAAATTGCGGTTGAATATTTATAATCTTTTGCTCTGTTAATAATTTTATCTTGATATATAAAGTCACTATAATCTTCTTTTTGATTTAGAATCTCTTTATGTAGTTTTACAACTAAGTAGCCAACAGTTTTATGATTATCTATTATTTTGATATTTGCAAAATAGCCTTTTTCGAAATCACTGTTGAGTAAATAAATTTGAAAAGTGGATAAAGAGTCAGATAGGTCTTCGTATAAATCTATTCTTGCAGAATGTAAAATGTTGCTGTATTGAAGCGTGTCTAATTGATTTAAATTATTATTATGAATGTCATAGATGTATATAGAGGTTTTATATTTAATAAAATTATTCCAAATATATTTGGTTGTAATGTAAGATTTGATTTGATCAATTTGGGTTAGATTTTCTGCGGAAAAACTTTTTTGGATAATACTATCACTTGATATGTTTTCTGATAAAATTGATATTTTATCTTCGGTTTGTTGATCGCCTATCTGCATTGATTTTTCGGCATATTCTTTACGGTAATCTATTTCTTTTTCGTCAATAAATTTAGTGAGAAAAAAGGCTCCGAAAAATGAAACTAGAATAATCCAAAGGAGTAACGAATATGAATTGAAATCAAATTTTAATTTAAATGTTGGACGGTCTAGAATATATAAAACTCCTGCTAAACATATAAAAATAAAGTAATAACAGATTTCATAATCTGGTGTATAGAAAAGATGAAATAGTATATACATTAATACTAGTAAAATATACTTATGCCATTTCAATTGTAAACAATTGTTTAAATAGTTATTTGTTATAATTGCTGCAACAATGATGTTAGCAAAAATGGTCATAAATGACAGTAAGCCTATGAAAGAAAACAAATCGAGCCGATTAAAAATTGTAGTATCGAAATCTATAGTAGAGTCATGTATTAATTCGTAAGTTAAATTGGCTAAATAGATTCCTAATATTAGCATTATTGTTAATACAAATATGCCTATCAAAGGCTTTAGTTTGAAATTTCTTTTCGATAAATCAATAATTTTACCTTGAACATTTACTAAATAAAAAAGTAGAATCCAAAAGGTTAAGCACATATTGATAAATGTGTCTCCGAGAGATCGGTTTATAATATCAGTAGCAAAATATGTAGAATCAAATAATGTATATTGAGTAAAATCTGTTGGGAATCCATGTGTGTAATTAAGTAATCTAATTGTAATTGTAGTTAAAATTAAAATACTGAAAATGATTATAGGTTTCTTGCGCTTTATTGAAACTTTAAAATAGGTGTGAATAGAAATGCCAAAGAAAATAAAAGGCAATGCATTGAAAAATAATCGCCAACCATTTTTGTCATTTATATTTAAAAAATCATTGTTTTTATATATATAATACAATGGCTCTCCCTTTATGCTAAGTAGGAGTGCATCTTGGATTGGTGTCAATGATAACTTAATACCATAATCATTTTCGCTATCACCTACAATGTAGTTTTTTTTGTAGTTATCTGAATTGTAGGGGTTTTCATTTTTAACTGGAATAATAGCAATAGCAGATATTAACTTGTCATTCCTTTTAATTTTAGTTTTATAAGCAATGTAATACCCTTTTTTGTCATAATATATTGTTGGCTTTTGATTGGTAAATGTATCGTGATTCACTGAAATTAAATTGGTGTTCCAAAACTTCAGAATATCATTTTCAAATAAGAAAAGGTAATAGGGTGTATTATAAATAGTTTTTAATTCTTTATTATTCAGCTGTTGATTTATAAATAGTTTATCTATTAAAGTGTCTATTTGGATAAGCTTATTGAAGTCAGTAATTTTTGCATTTACATCAATTTTAATTTTATCTTTAATGCTTTGGACTGAGGATTTTGGAAATATTCTTTCAGTAAATGTTGAAATAGAAAATATAAACAACACAATGGCAAGGCCCAAAAAAATTCGGCTGTCGATATCAAAAGGAAATCTGAACGTGTTGTTATTTTTCTTGGCGTTCATGATGTTTTATTTCATTCCAAGTTTTATCCATTTCTGTTAATGTGTAATCGGTTAGCCTTTTTCCCTCTTTAGTCAATTTTGATTCCATTTGTTCAAATCTTGATTTGAACTTATTGTTGGTACGGGCAAGTGCATTTTCAGGGTCAATGCCCAAAAAACGGGCATAATTAATCATTGAAAAAAGGACATCGCCAAATTCATTCTCAATTTCGTCTTGATTTTTTGTGTCTATGGCTTCCTGCAGTTCCGCAACTTCTTCGAGTACTTTGTCTTTTACTTGTGTTGTAACCTCCCATTCAAAACCTACTTGCTTTGCTTTTTCTTGTAAACGCAATGCTTTGACTAAAGCAGGCAATGAGTTGGGTACACCGCTTAAAATGGATTTTTTGCCTTCTTTAAGTTTTAAATTTTCCCAGTTTTGTTTTACTTCATCTTCATTGTTGACTATAACATTGCTATAAATATGAGGGTGACGGTGGACAAGTTTGTTTGAAACGTTTTCAATAACATCGCCGATTGAAAAATGATGCTGTTCGGCGGCTATTTTGGAATAAAAAATAATATGTAACAACAAATCGCCAAGTTCCTCCTTAAGGCCTTGCCAATTATGGTCTGTTATTGCATCAGCTAATTCATACGTTTCTTCAATAGTTAACTGTCTGAGTGAATTTATGGTTTGTTTTTTATCCCACGGGCAATTTTCCCTGAGATCATTCAATATTGAAGTAATCCTGTCGAAGGATTGGGCGTAGTTTGTCATTGATAAAAAAATCGACTACAATTTATGGCGAAATAATTGAATTTTTATATGCTCTACTATTTTTATTACTTTCACACTTTACTTTAAAGCTTCATTGTGAATTCAGCATTACCTCTACTAAATCGGATAAAGAAAAATTTAAAACTTCTAAAGCCTTATATATCAAAGCATAAACTATCTTGTTATAGGATTTATGATTGGGATATGCCCGAATTTCCTTTGTGCATCGATTTGTATGAAGGTAGACTTCATATTGCTGAATATAAAACTCGTCACCAACTCGATGCTGATGATTATGCTATTTGGTTGAAAGATTGTTTGGCAGTGTTACAATCCTATTTTTCTATTCCTGAGGATACTATATACCTAAAAATGCGTGAAAGGCACAAAGGTTCAACCCAATATGAAAAAGTAGATCAGCAGAAAAATGTATTTCAAGTGAAAGAAAATGGTTTGATATTCTTAGTCAATTTAACTGATTACCTTGACACAGGATTGTTCCTTGATCATAGAGTGATGCGTAAATTAGTTATGGAAGAAGCCAAAGGGAAGCATGTTTTAAACTTGTTTGCATATACTGGTGCTTTTTCGGTCTATGCTTGCGCAGGAGGCGCTTTTACTACAACGACTGTCGACCTTTCAAATACTTATTTGAATTGGGCTAAGGAGAACTTTAAGGCAAATGG
>JBILCF010000163.1:0-6812 GCA_044353325.1 Chitinophagaceae bacterium
ATTGGTTTCTTCTTCAACTATTGAAGCGATCGTAATAACCTGAGGAATAGACAAATTCAACAACTTGGCTTGAGAGCGTCGATCAGCTGTCCAAAAATTTTCATGCGCTTTCGCTATTTTTTCTACTACTTTCTGGGCTGGCGTATTCCAATACAATTCATACGTAGCCGGCATAATTAAACACTGGACTTGATTTGTATCGATATTCCAAGTAGATAAAAAGTTTGGATCGGAAAACAATCGATTCAATTCAACAGAATCAGCTTCTAATTGCGAAGACAACTTTTTGATAATATCCCTTTTGGTTCGAAGTTTGTTCAATACCAGTTTGACTGGCTTTTGTCTGCCCGATTTCAACATGTTCACAATGGCATAATTCCCCATTCCTTTGGATATTTCGTATCTACCTGGATGAATGTTAGATTTTAATTTAAACAATCCACCTACCCATTCAAATGATCCTATATTGTTAACCAATTGGCTGTCTTTGAGTGTTTGAACAACTTGAGCATATGATTGTCCGGTTCTAATAAAGAGATATTTCTTTTCGCCAATGTTTCCAGTATTTGAGCTAAAAAATTTAATGTAAACGAAGCCAACTGAAATTATTATAACGGCTAAAAAAAGAAGCTGTAGTGACTTTTTATTCATTTGAGGTATAAATGTGGAACAAAAGTAAGGTTTTGAGCAGAATATTTGAATGCTTATCCTATTTTCAATTCAAACTAAACAAAATACTATACTGAATTAACTTTCATTTCAAACAGCATTTTTAAAGTCTAAATTATTTCAATTTCCAATAAGTCTGTATGTTTGTGTATTTCACGTATGAAACAACTAACCCTAAACTGTGCAGGTCAAATCATTTCACTAGAGCAACCTATCCTCATGGGTATCTTAAATGCAACACCTGATTCGTTTTACAGCAAAAGCAGGACATCCAACTCAACTGACCTGTTAGCGCAAACTGAAAAAATGATAACAGAAGGTGCAACAATACTTGATATTGGTGGGATGAGCTCAAGACCGGGTGCGGACGAAGTTTCTGTCCAAGAAGAACTGGATCGGGTTTTACCAGCTATTGAAACAATTCATACTAACTTTCCTGAAACCATTTTATCCATTGACACTTACCGAGCAGAAGTTGCAGAACAAGCTATTCAACATGGGGTTTCAATAATCAATGACATCAGTGGAAGCGATACTGACCATGAAATATTAGCTATTGCAGCTCAATATCACACACCATATATCTGTATGCATATGCAAGGCTTGCCAAAAACCATGCAACAAAATCCGAATTATGAGGATGTAACCTTAGAATTAATTCAATATTTCAATGCTAAATTGTCATTATTTGAACAATACCCTATTCACGATATTATCTTAGACGTTGGATTTGGTTTTGGCAAAAGTTTAAAACACAATTATCAGTTATTAAATCAATTACACACTTTTTCTATTTTCGAAAAACCTTTACTCGTTGGTCTTTCTCGCAAATCTATGATTTGCAAACCACTTCACTGTTCACCCGATCAGGCATTAAATGGCACAACGGCGTTGCACATGATTGCCTTGCAACAAGGCGTCAATATTCTGCGGGTTCATGATGTGAAAGAAGCTGCAGAATGTATTACTTTACACCAACAAATCGTTCAGAATAATCGTTCTGATATGAAAAAATAGTACATTGCAGCCTAGTTTGAATTATGCAAAAATCAGTTGTCATTATTGGACCTGCATTTCCTTTACGAGGAGGATTATCATCGTACAATGAACGCTTAACCCGTGAATTTACTTCGATTGGATTTCAATCTTCTATTTATACATTTTCCCTCCAATATCCATCATTTTTATTTCCAGGCACCACACAATACTCAACTGAACCTAAGCCTGCAGATTTAGATATTCATGTAAAAATCAATTCCATCAATCCATTGAATTGGATTAAAGTGGGACTAGAATTAAAAAAACGTTGCCCTGATATTATTGTCGTTCGATATTGGCTTCCATTTATGGGCCCATGCCTCGGTACTATTTTACGCATTGTCAAATCAAATAAAAAAACGCAAATTGTATGTATCGCAGATAATATTATTCCACACGAAAAGCGTCCTGGCGATAGTCTTTTTACTTCATATTTCATAAAGCCTATTGATGCTTTTATAACGATGAGCGAAAAAGTACTGAAGGATTTATCTGTCCTTACAACTAAAAAAGCGATTCATGTCATTCATCCATTGTATGATAATTTTGGCGAATCCATTGATAAAACAGAAGCAAAAGAACACCTCGACATTTTACCCTCAACGCCAATAGTTTTATTTTTTGGGTTTATACGAAAATACAAAGGACTTGATCTTTTATTGGAAGCTATACACATTTTAAATCAACGAAAATATTTCGAACAAAATCCCATACAATTTTTAATTGCTGGCGAATTTTATGACGACCCAAAACCTTATACTGACCTTATTGATCAATATAACATCAGCAAATTTATCATCCTAAAAAATGAATTTATTGCGGATAGTGAAGTCAAATATTATTTAAGTGCAGCTGACTGTGTGATTCAACCTTATAAAAGTGCTACACAAAGCGGTGTAACACCTCTCGCCTACCATTTTGAAAAACCCATGATAGTCACAAATGTAGGTGGTCTTCCTACACTTGTACCCGAACACATTGGTATGGTAACAGAGCCAAATCCAGAGGCTATAGCCACTCAAATCGAACATTTCTTTTTGCAGAACCAAGAAGCCTATATTTCAAACATTCGTGAAGAAAAGAAAAAATACAGTTGGCAAAATATTACCACTGCAATCTTATCTTTGACAAACACAAACTAAGTATATGATATATCGAAGCAAAGCGCCTTTACGAATAGGTTTAGCCGGTGGAGGAACAGATGTAAGTCCATACAGCGATTTATATGGTGGTGCCATTTTAAATGTAACCGTTTCGCTCAGTGCATATGCCAACATTCAAACGACCAATGATGGCAAATTAACATTTCAAGCATTTGATCGCAACGAATTTGAATCATATGCAATTCAAGATG
Organism: Chitinophagaceae bacterium; assembly: GCA_044353325.1. Lineage (GTDB taxonomy): Bacteria > Bacteroidota > Bacteroidia > Chitinophagales > Chitinophagaceae > OLB11. The sequence goes on from JBILCF010000163.1 coordinate 3,062, forward strand.
AAATACCATCAACAGGTACGCTCGATTTATTAAAAGGTGTGTACAATAGAATTCAAAAAGACTATCCATTTGCGACGAAAGGACTTAAGCTTTCAACTTATGTAGATGCTCCTGCAGGTTCGGGACTTGGGACATCATCGACTCTTGTTGTTGCCATTTTGGGAGCATTTGTCGAAATGCTCAAACTACCATTGGGCGATTATGACATTGCACATTATGCCTATGAAATTGAGCGTAAAGATTTACAACTTGCAGGAGGCAAACAAGATCAATATGCTGCAACATTTGGTGGAGTCAACTACATGGAATTTTTTGCTGACGACAAAGTCATAGTTAATCCGTTGCGGATCCGCAATGAGTACATGCAAGAACTTGAAAATAATCTAGTTTTGTTTTACACTGCCACCAGTCGTGAAAGTGCAATGATTATCAAAGAGCAGCAAAAAAATGTAAATCAAAAAAACGAAAAGTCAATTGATGCAATGCATAAATTGAAAGAGCAAGCGCAACAAATGAAAGAAGCCATGCTTAAAGGTAAGTTGAATCAAATCGGCGAAATATTGAATTATGGTTTTGAACAAAAACGTCAAATGGCGGAAAATATTAGCAATAGCCAATTGGACGAATTATACGAAACAGCTAGAAAAGCCGGAGCAACTGGAGGTAAAATAAGTGGTGCAGGCGGAGGAGGTTTTATGATTTTTTATTGCCCAGGCAATACACGCTTTCAGGTTATCAATGCTTTAGAACAATTTGATGGAAAAATAAAGCCGTACTCTTTTACAAAGCACGGCTTACAAACTTGGACAGTAGAAGATTAACTTATTCTACTATTATTTTCTTTACCAATTGTCGATTATTTTCAGAATTTACTTTTAATACATAAATTCCTTTTGCAGCTTGATTAAGTTGTACAACATGTTTACCTGTTGCTGCTGATTGATATACGATAGCGCCAAGACTATTTAATACTTGCACTTGACTTTCTTTCAATTGTGATGGTATTTCAACTGTAAATGCTCCGTTGGTAGGATTAGGGAAAACCGTTAATTGACTTTCATCCACATCGTTCAAACTAGCAGGGTAATTGATTTTATTAATACGAATGTATTCATCATTGATATCAAAAAATACATTATCCGCTGCTTTTACTTTAATACGAGCACTCAATGCATCAACATTTGGTGAAAGTACAGTAGCTGTTCCATTATTAGGAACATTGGTAGCAAGCACATGAGGCCAAGTAACACCATTATCTGTCGTAAGATAGATATTGACATTTGCACAATTAAACGGCGCTGCATTAGTACCCGCAACATCCCATGTAATTGTTTGCGGCGAACTACCTGTCCATACAATCCCTGTAGTATTTTGACTTGTCACACGATATAAGCCAGTTGTAGTTCTAACATCTAATTTTAGCGTATCAGTACTTGTGTAGAAGGCACCATATCCATTTTTCAAATCACGAAGTGTACATCTGAAACGCAACATGCGTGCATTCACGGACAATATTTCACCTTTGTAAGATTCTACATTTTGCATCAATTTTGTACGTTCAGGAAATGTACGTGTAGGAGAAGGTGAAGGATCAAATGACCTAAAAATAGGTGCGACGGTTGTAACAGCATCCCATGCAGCACCGCTACCACCTCTATCGTATTCTTCCCAACAATAAGTCAAAGGATCATTATCTGTATCTAAGCCTGTAGCTGTTAATTCAAATGGTGTTTTATACGGTATAATATAAGTTGTAGCAATAGGATTCAAGGTTGGTAAAGCATTATTTGAAGCCGTATTTTGAGCACATGCCATTACGCTAGTTCCTGTCATTTGTTCTAAGCTACGTATGTGATAATAATCATCACTATTATTTTGTGTATTATCGTTACCACAAATACCTGCATACGCTTGAATGGTTGTACCACTTCCGATTTCATAAGCACTTGTGCCACTTCGATTACCACTGCATGAGCCTGTAACTGAATTAAACGTATGAGAACCACCAAACTGATGTCCCATTTCATGTGCAACATAATCGATATCAAATGGATCTCCTACTGGATTTGGAGAACCTGTTACTCCCTGAGCTTTGGTGCTAGATGCACATACTGAACCTAGACTTGCTATACCACCACCACCTGTGCTGAATACATGACCGTAATCGTAATTGGCAGATCCAATTCGTGCATTAACTGTGGTTTGATTTTGACCAAGCATGGTAGAACCATTGCTGTTGGTATATGGATCTGTACCACCAGGTAAATAAATAAGTGTATCGTTGTTTGCAACTAAAGTGGCATGCATTGAAAATTCTTTTTCAAACACACCATTGACACGGTTCATTGAAGTGACCATGGCACTCAATACACTAGCTTTAGTTGGTGTAGCACCGCCTACAGCAGCAGAGTATTCCATAGTACAAGCAAGTGCTAGGCGATAGTTACGTTTGTTTGTACCGTTTTGTTTGTACGAATTTTGCGGCAAAGCTTGACCATCGATTTGAATTTGATTTTGCGCTTGAACCAATTCATTATCTTGCTCTGCTTCACAATGCATAAGGTGTTGAACTGGTTTTGCATATTGATTTTTATAGTAAATAATATACCAATCTGTATTGACATTAGTGTAAGGGTCAATAAAGTATGTTTGTTGACCATTAAATACTTTAGCATGAAACCCAAACAACGTAAAATCTACTTTAGCTGTAATCAATGGATTCTCCATATTGATGGCAGTATAAGTTTTAATCATCGGGTATTTATCCGCCAATGGTTGTTCCATCATTGGTGATTCCATGATTTTAAATGTCATAGACATACCATCTGGTGTTGGAAGGGAAATAGTATTAAAGTTTCCAGAGTTTTCGTCAGGAATAAACAATTGAAATTGCTGAAATGAAGCAGTGTTCATTCGTGCCAATTGATAAGTTATTGGAAACAACTTCCGTTCTCCAAGAACTGAGATTTCTTTTTCGGAGGTTAATGTCCAAATGTCTTCAAATGAAATAGCTGAAGCACAAAATGGTGCAATTAAACTGAGTAAAATAAGTACCTTTTTTTTCATTGTATTGTTTATAAAAAATTTTTTTAGCGTTCAAATTTCTGCTTGATAAAGTTTGAATCATCCTTTGAATAAGCAGCATAATATGTTTTTTTGTTGAAAACTACAGGGGTCAAAAAATATGTTTTACCATTGTAATTGACCATAAACTTAGTTGAAGAACCATCACATTCTATGCGCGCATCGTTCAAGCCGTTGCCTTTTTCGGATGCTTTAAACGACATCAATTGAGGATATTTTGCTTGCAAAGCTGAATCCATCGTTTCAGTACGTGTTATTAAAAAATCTTTACATTCTAAAATTCCATTGATATTTAATGGAATTGTGATGTGCTTGTCACTTGGGGTATACGGAACAGCATGCAAATACTCATCCAATTGTTTGTCACTTATTGAAAGCAGTTTATAGTTGGCCGGCTCGACCATATTGACAGGAAACTGAAAATCTTTTTGAATGGCTATATACCATACTGGCATACCATTTTTGGAGCTACACAACAACATCGTGTTGGCAAATTTCGGATCCACTCCGACTGTGTCTTTGACAACTACCTTAGTAACTTTAGTGGTTACTTTTCTTTTCTTACTTTTCTTTTTTTGCGAAAAAACAATCGTTGATGCTAGCATCAAAACAACCATCGAAAGGAATATTCTTTTCATTCTATTATGATTTACTGTTTAAAATTAAG
>JBILCF010000034.1:0-18560 GCA_044353325.1 Chitinophagaceae bacterium
GAGTACGTTATCCAGAACACTTACATTTTACGATAGAAAATGTCCCAATTTACATGACACATATTGGTGGTTATCCACCCAAGTACAATGCCATTTCTAAACCAGAGATTGTCAAATCAAAACCACATTTATTCATTGCAGGTCATTCGCATATATTGAAAGTGATTCCAGATAATGCACTGAATCTACTTCATATTAATCCAGGTGCATGTGGCAAACATGGTTGGCACAAAATCAGTACACTTGTACGATTTGACATAGACTATGATCGAATCAGAAACTTAGAAGTTATTGAATTAGGTAAACGCTAAATGAATACCTTTTACCAATTACACTTGAAACACACCAACATTCATTTCTTTTTCTATCGGTGCATGGTTTGCCGCATGTATTCCTTCTGAAATAACTTTACGTGTTTCGATAGGATCTATTATGGCATCAACCCACAAACGTGCAGCAGCATAGTAGGATGTCGTTTGTTCCGTATACTTTGCAATGATCTTATCTAGCATTTCTTTTTCATCTTCTGGTGTAATAAGCTCACCTCGAGATTTCAATGCAGCGACTTGAATTTGCAACAACACCTTAGCTGCTTGTTCGCCTCCCATTACAGCAATTTTGCCATTTGGCCATGCATAAATAAATCGTGGATCGTAAGCTTTACCGCACATTGCATAGTTACCTGCACCATACGAATTACCGATGATAATCGTAATTTTAGGTACAACAGAATTCGAAACCGCATTGACCAATTTAGCACCATCTTTGATGATACCACTGTGTTCGCTACGACTACCAACCATGAATCCCGTTACATCCTGTAAGAAAACCAATGGAATTTTTTTCTGATTACAATTCATGATAAATCGAGCAGCTTTATCAGCACTGTCATTGTAAATAACACCGCCAAGTTGCATTTCGTTTTTACCACTCTTTACAATTTTACGTTGGTTGGCTACAATACCTACAGCCCATCCGTCAACACGACCATATCCACAAACTATAGTTTTGCCATAATCTTTTTTAAACTCATCGAACTCAGATTGATCTACAATGCGATGTATGACTTCCAATACATCATATTGCTTAGAATTATCAGGCGAAAGGAAACCATATATTTCACCCATGTCTTTCAAGGGCATTTGAGGTTTGACGCGATCAAAACCTGCTTTTTCTGAACTTCCGATTTTATCAACTATACGCTTGATTTGATCCAAGCATTCTTTTTCTGTTTTAAATTTATAATCAGCTATACCACTTATTTCGGTATGCGTTACTGCACCGCCAAGTGTTTGTATGTCTACATTTTCGCCGATAGCTGCTTTGGCTAAGTATGGACCCGCCAAAAATATAGAGCCTTGCTCTTCTACCATTAAAGTTTCGTCGCTCATGATAGGCAAGTAAGCACCACCAGCTACACAACTACCCATTACAGCAGCTATTTGGGTAATACCCATGCTACTCATACGAGCATTGTTGCGAAATATGCGTCCAAAATGTTCCTTGTCAGGAAATATTTCATCTTGCATAGGTAAATAAACACCAGCGCTATCGACTAAATAGATAACTGGCAATTTGTTTTCAATAGCTATTTCCTGTAGTCGGAGATTTTTCTTACCTGTAATCGGAAACCAAGCGCCAGCTTTAACAGTTTGATCGTTGGCTACGATAACACATTGCCGTCCTTTTATATAGCCCAGACCAGCAACAGTACCACCAGCAGGACAACCGCCATGTTCGGCATACATTTCATAACCTGCAAAAGCCATCAGTTCAATAAATTCAGATTTTTTGTCAATGAGATATTCGATGCGTTCACGAGGAGTCAATTTCCCTTTTTCGTGCTGCTTGGCAATAGCTTTTACACCACCACCCTTTTCTATCACGGCCAGTTTTTTTCTCATGTCGCTTACAGCAAGCTTCATACCATCTTCGTTCTTATTGAATTCTAAATTGATTTTCTTAGACATAGCTCCTTAAATATTGTACAACGCAAAGAAAGAGACTTTTGAACAGATAGTCAAGAAAAACATTTGAATCGTTTGGAATAGTATAATAAGTATGTAAACAATAGTTCAAACTCACTTATTCAAAGTCTGAATAAATATGCCATGCAATATCGATTTTCCCAATAGAACAATATTAATATCTGCCTACACAAGTCTTTGTCATGGCAATATCATTTTTTTGTTGAAAATATAAAAACAATGAATAAACAATTTGTCGCTGTCAACTATATTACTTGTCAGCAAGATTATCAAGAACGATTTGAACAGCTTTTTTCTTCTCGAGCACATGCTATAGATACACTTCCAGGCTTTCGGGATATGCATGTATTAAAACCACAACAAGCAGACGACAATTATCTCTTCGTAAGCTATTGGGATAGCGAAGCACATTTTACTGCATGGACTAAATCTGCTGCATTCTTAGAAGGTCACAAACGTGCATTTGCCAATTTGGCACAATACAAAGCCGAAGGCAAAGAAGTACCTATGAAAAGTTCATTCAAAACCTATCAGATATTATGCAATTAAAAATGAAGAAATTCAACTTAAAATCTGAATGGGTAAAGAAATTAGGAATCGGAGCATTCTTATTTTTTTAATCAAAGGAATCGGATGGTTGATACTGGGTTGGTTTGCTTGGCGTGGATTTTAAATTCTAAGTTTCGTTTGTAAACCAAAATTTATTTTCTTTCAACTTTAATCAAATACATTTTTTGTAGATTTGAATAAAAAAACATGAAATCGATCATTCTATTTGCGGCTTTACTGCTTCCTCAAATTCTTTTCGCTCAAATATCGATTCGAAATACCAGTCTAATTAACCCAGATAGCAATTTGTTGTACATTGGTCACGAACAATTTATTTCTGTAACAGGAATACCTAAAAGTGCAGTCTTAAAGCATAGTCAATCGAAATACGCATTCAAAAAAAATGGTGATGTATATGCAGTTGTGCCAACTGGTATTGGTTTTGACACCTTACAAATAGTTGATGGCAAACAAGTGATTTTCGAAAAAGTATATACACTCGTGCCACTTCAAATGCCAAAAATCTATGTTAGCAATAGCACTGATACTATCCTTTCAAAAGATCGTATGCTGATGATACCTAATCTAACCATTCAAGCTGTTGGATGCCAATTCGATTTTAAAACAATTGTAAGACGCTACGCTGTGACCCTCTTTCGAAATGAGATTGCACTGGATTCGTTTGAATTAACTTCATCTGACTTTAGTCAGCAATTCATCCAAGCGCTAAAAAAATTAAAACCAGGTGATAAAGTCCAATTTGAAAATATTCGAGCAGCTTGGAATCCAGATTATACGATTCGAGCGTTTGGCAATAAAACAATTACAATTCGATAAATGATACCGATTGGAATTTTTTAGCAGACCAATTTTTCTTACCTCAAATTGTTCCTAACAAAATAACCATTCCCGACTTTCGGAATAGACTGGCATTTACTCTCGCCCTTAAGACGAGATAAGATTTGGTCTGCAACACAAATCACCTCTCTCTTACTTGATAGGATATGTTGAATTTAGAATTAATAAAATATTAAAATTATTTATAACTCAATAATATACTTTTTGAAATGCAAACTTCATTTAGGGACAGGCCTTAGAAAAATAGCGTTAAGAAAATGACTGCTTTTTGGCGTCAGAAACAAAAACAATCGCTATCAGTCAAATAATGCCTAGTCGCTTAATCTATAAGCCACGGCCAATTTTTTGGTATCAGATGCATAGCTTTTTTGTTTCCGACAAAAAGCGGTCATTTTTAGCTATTTTTCGACAGCCTTGATTTTTTGCTCCACTTTTTTATCAATAAAAAAGTGGAAATTTTGTTTTTTACGAAATTATGATTTAAAACAAAATTGTAATTGTTTTAGAAAGCAATTGAAAGTTAGACCGAATTTTCTTGAGTTGTGGCTCAGATTTGAATTGGTATAAATTCTGATACAAAAAAAAAGATGAACATCAGTTCATCCTTTTTTATGATTTACATTTAAAAAATATTAGTTTACAGCGTCAGCTTGCATACTTTTTTGTGACTTTTTACGATCATCTTCATTCAAGATAATTTTACGCATACGTACAAAATTTGGTGTGATTTCAATACACTCATCTTGTTCGATATACTCCATACATTCTTCGATAGTCATTACAATTTTTGGTGCAATACGATTCGCATCATCCGAACCAGAAGCACGGTGATTGGTTAATTTTTTACCCTCAACTGCATTTACCAACAAATCGCCTGGTTTGATGTTTTCTGCAATGATTTGACCTGCATATACTTCTTCTCCTGGATCAACAAAGAACGAACCACGATCTTGTAATTTATCGATAGAATAACCTGTAGTTGAACCATTGAATTTAGAAATCAACACACCATTGTTACGACCAGGAATAGGTCCTTTCCAAGGTTTGTATTCGCTAAAGCGATGCGCCATGACAGCTTCACCTTGCGTACCTGTCAACATTTGTGTACGTAAACCGATCAAACCACGTGAAGGAATTTCGAACTCCAAGTGTTGCATATCACCTTTGGTTTCCATAACTAACATTTCGCCTTTACGACGGCTCACTAAGTCAATCGCTTTACTAGCCAATGCTTCAGGAACGTCGATGACCAATATTTCATATGGTTCGCAACGTTTGCCATCGATTTGTTTGATGATAACTTGTGGTTGACCTACAGTTAACTCATATCCTTCTCTACGCATCGTTTCGATCAATACACCTAAGTGCAAAATACCACGACCAAATACAAGGAAAGTATCACCATTGTCGGTATCTTCTACACGCAAGGCTAGATTTTTTTCTAATTCTTTAATCAAACGATCACGTAAGTGACGACTTGTTACAAATTTTCCATCACGACCAAAAAACGGTGAATTATTGATACTGAACGTCATGTTCATAGTCGGCTCATCCACTGGCATGATAGGCAATGCTTCTGAAGTTTCAGCACAAGCAATTGTATCGCCGATATTAAAATCTTCAATACCTACAACTGCACAAATATCACCTGCTATAACTTCTGTTACTTTCTTTTTACCTAAAGATTCGAAAACATACAATTCTTTGACTTTGCAACGTTTGTTAGTACCATCAGCTTGCATCAACATCACACTTTCACCTTCATGGATTACACCACGGGTTACACGACCTACAGCAATACGTCCTAAGAAAGACGAATAATCTAATGATGTAATTTGCAATTGCAATGGACCTTCAGAAACAGCTGGTGCTGGAACATATTCCAATATACCATCTAACAATGGCGTAATATCATCGCATTGTGAGTTTTCTTTGTTGAACCAACCATTTTTGCCCGAACCATAAAAAGTTGGGAAATCCAATTGCTCTTCTGTAGCATCTAAATTGAAAAACAATTCAAACACAGCATCATGCACTTCATCCGGACGACAGTTTGGTTTGTCTACTTTATTGATAATAACGATAGGTTTCAAATTAAGTTGTAGTGCTTTTTGCAATACAAAACGCGTTTGAGGCATTGGGCCTTCAAAAGCATCGACCAACAACAATACGCCATCAGCCATTTTCAACACACGTTCTACTTCACCACCAAAGTCAGCATGTCCTGGGGTATCGATTACATTGATTTTTGTATCTTTATAGGTTACAGATACATTTTTAGATAAGATTGTAATCCCTCGTTCACGCTCAAGGTCATTGTTATCCATGATTAATTCACCTGCATCCTGATTCACACGGAATACATTTGTTTGGTGCAAAATTTTGTCTACAAGGGTTGTTTTCCCGTGATCAACGTGTGCGATAATCGCGATATTTCTGATATTCATATGTCGAATTTATTGTGTGCTTCCAAACGTTCTACCCAACTGTTTAAGAAAAAAAACAGATTACAATTGCATTCTATTTTGAGTTGGGAGTCTATCGAAAGGCGCGCAAAGGTAGTCTAAAATAACGGTATATGTCACAACTACGCTATAGGATTGAGTTAAGAAATGATTAATACCGATTAATTTACCAACTCAATAACCCATTTTGAGTTAAAAAAATTCATTTTTACAAAAAATAATTCATGATAAAATATACTTCCATCCTTCAAATCCTCACTGTATTACTCTTTATGTCGTGCCCTGTTTGGGCCCAAACAACCAAAAAGAAGTCATTACCCGTTCTTAGCGGCACCTACGAACTTGTAAAAATGCGCAATCAAAACACACTTGAAGCCATAGAGCCGGGAAAAACAAACATTGACATCAATACGAAGACTAATCAAATCAGTGCCAATGTTGGTTGCAATAGTATATCTGGAGAGTTTAAAACACAAAAAAACAAGATTTCGCCCTTAAAACTCATGCAAACAGAAATGTTTTGCGCTGACAACAAGATAGAAACTCCCTTTGTACAACATTTAATGCGCGTCAATGCCTATGTTTTGACATCGAAGCAATTGAGTTTTTGTGAGGGTAAGAAAGTACTGTTGGTGTTGAAAAAGAAAAAATAAGGGTTAAAGTCCTTTTTTCAATAAAAACCTTGTCACTACTTTTTGCAATTCGCGCCAAAGGATGAGGCGTGTCAATGATGCACTGAAGGGTTCATTCAGTTCTGCACTTTGCTTCACCTTCGATTCGTCTACGTCTACCCTATACAATATTTCCATTAAGGATGAACCGCGCTTGATCAACTGATTGAGTTGTGGTTCGAGTTGATGAAACAATTCTTGATAGGCTGTAGTCGCATTGCCGCTATAGGTCAATTGTATGCCATAATTGCCCAAATCTTTTTGTACTTGTTCTACACAGTCATGTATCATCTCTACCTTGTCAAACCAAGGTTTCAAATCAGATTCTTTGAGTTTGGGTAAGTGTTCCATACGGCTATTATTGCCCAGGAAGGCTGTTTTTGTTAACCCCAATGATACCTTTTACATTGGTGATTTTATATTGTGTAAAGGTTTGATTTGACTCAAGTCCATCGCCGTAAATCACTTGTGTGGGTGTACTTATCTTGACAAACTTTTCGGTATAAAACTTTTGTAGCTTTTCATTCCAAACCAATTCTTCGGTATTGAGTTGCTCGTTTTTGGCATTGGTAACGACCACACTATCACGGACCAATACATTGCCAGTATCTTCAAACATTTTCCCATATTTGGAGGTCAGAGTACTTAATACCTTTAAAGTATCATCATAAAATTCAACCTTCAAACCATTTTTCATTTCGATATAGGTCGGAATTGTATTTTGAATATGATTGAATGTTTTGGTAAATAATTGCGCTTTGGTATGCCCTTCTTTGCTATAAATAATTTGGACTTCATCGGCACGTTCGGTATTGAGCATGCTTCGATTCAAGGTCGTTTTGATGTTCTTCATGTCGTTTTTACACCCAAGGCCTATCATTCCAAATCCTAATATAAGGATAAAAAAGTAGGGTAGCATTCGGCTGTTATGCAACATGTTGTAAAAGATTTAGTGCTTGAAATTAATCGTAACGACGTTTGATAAACCATTTATCGTTAAAAGTAAAACCTACACAAAAACGTGTATAACCTTCGCGCAACAATCCATTGTCGGTAGTACCGCGCTTACCTACGTCTAGTGAAGCATTCAACTGACCTATACTCATGTTTGTACGACGGATTGGATATCCTACACCAAATGTAACACCTGCTTTTTTAAGGGTTGTTCCATTTAATTGCAAGATATCTTGGCCGGTATAAGCACCTGCTCTAAATGTCATTTTTTTCCAATAGTTATTGACAGAATTAACATCGGGTGTCAAAGCTCCACCAACTTTGAGCGACCAACTTTTGGTCATAGAATCTGATTGACCATAGCTTGAATAATTGGACCAGTCGGAAGAATTAAAATCAACACCAACTTGCCAAAAATCGCCATTAGCAATACTCGCACCTACGCCTAATATGGAAGGTAATTTTATTTTCCCTTTTACATCCGCTACACTGTCTACGCTAGTCGAATACAATGGATCCGTAATATCGCCAAAATAAGTTTGCCAATACGCTTCTTTACGTGCATTAAGCGATTGCATCCCAGTGTATGTCATGCCTAGTTTCACAGAATAATCATCAACTATTTTCTTATTCATCAACGCACCCAATTGCCAAAACACGCCACCCACTGTAGTCCTAGAGGTTAAACTGTTTGAAAATATTTTCAAACTGTCCTGAAATTTATTGTCAGAAGTATTAACAATGTTACCAAAAAGATATCCAGTATTTAATCCAAACGAAAACGCACCTTGTTTGTAAGCACCACCTATATAGATTTTTTGTGTACCACCACCACCGTAATAACTGTTTGTGACACTCGAAAAAGGCAATTGATCCGTTTGTTCCATACTGTATTTAGAACGCGTGAAAGGCATTAAACCAAAACTCACACCTATCTTTTTAGACAATGGCATACCTATATTTAGATAAGATAGTACAGTATAACCAGTTTTATTGGAACCATTTAAGCTTTTAAGACCTACAGAGGCAGACTCAAAACCAACTTGAAACGATGTTAATTTAAGCCCAGTATATGTAGCAGGATTTGTTGGATTAGCTATGAGAGCGCTATTGTCAGTCAAACTAATGCCTCCCATACCTCTGTTGGCAACATTTTCTATTGCTTTGAGTGTACCAATACCATAACGGGAATAAGGCGAATTGTCTTGTCCAAAAACAGACAATGAACTAAAAATTAAAATAACGGGAAGTAGAAATTTATGAGTTGTTGTGTTCCAATATTGCATATAAACCTTTGAACAAGAAATTAGTGTCTGCAAATATCTTGTTTTTCAAACGGCTTTCAAAGAAAGGAGCGTCACCACCAGTTAAAACTGCGTTAATTCTACCATATTGAGCTTCATAACGATCAATCATGCCATCGATTTCGGATGCGATCCCATTGATAGCACCGCTTCGCAATGAAGTTTCGGTATCGTAACCCAATATTGAAAAATGCCCTTCACGATCTACCAAAGGCAATTTATCGGTATGTTCGTGCATGGATTTGAGTCTCATATCCAAACCAGGCGATATAGCGCCACCTCTAAAGGCATTGTTTTTGGCCAAAAAATTATACGTAATACATGTACCTATAGAAATAACCAAACTATCTTCTCCTGGAAACTTTTTACTTAAACCAGCTACCAATGCTAAACGGTCGTGTCCCAAGGTTTCGGGCGATCCATAAGCGTTTAAGAAGGGTAATTTGGTTTGATTATCCAGTACAATCAATTTAGTTGCAGCATTTAAGTATGCTTCAATTTCTTTATTGTGATTTACAACAGAAGAAATGATACTTTTTTGTGGATTATGTAATGTAACGATTCGTTGCAATGTACTCAAGGCCTCTGATTGCTTAAACATAAACTTCTCGGCCATACGATCTCCGAAGAAGAGTGCAGCCTTCATGTTAGTGTTACCGAAATCAATACAAAGTGATACTGGAAGCATTTAGTCGATGAGTTGGAATATAGTGAGGGATACAGGTTGCCGTTCGAATGAATCTAAAACATTTTGACTAGGTACAAATAACATAAATTCCTCTGTACAGTGTATGTTCAGATTCAAAAGATTTGCTAAAAGACTTAAACGATTTCCCAATTGTTTCATGATTTGATTTAATAATTTGTCATTCTAAAACATATTTTGTTCTGAATTCTAAACTATCGACACGCAAAGTAAAAAATAATTCTGTAAAAATTATAATACTATGCAGTAAATGTTAGAATTGTCGTTGTAATCAATGGTCGTCGATAGATAATTTTCTAAAATGACCATTTAATTGGATGCGGTCTTTCAAATTTTGTAGCTCAGTGATGGTTGGAATGATGTTTTTTAAGTGCCTTTGCAAATATTCTTGCCGCTGATCTTCGCGCAGCAATTGGAGCATTTCATATTCCTGTTCCAACGACAAGCCTGCATGATGTGCTATATCGTAGACTTGTAATTCTCCATCAGGTTTTGCATAGTTTTTACTCACTTCAAGCAATTGATGAAAATAGCGCAATTCATTCAATATTTTAGTCATTTTGGTCTGTATGCCATTGTATTCGTTGTGCGGATAAGTGACAATTGCACCACTATACAATTTATCAGGAATCGATTTGACCATTTCGAGCACTTCAAACACAGCAATTCCTTCGGTTTTGACATCCATATCACCGTTTTCAAGTTCTTTTTCAATGGATAAAATTTCAATAGAAGTACCGATATCAGAAATTTTATCGTTGATCACACTTGGGATTCCAAAGGGTTTCTTTTGGTCAAAACACTCTCTTATCAGTTGTTTATACCTTGGTTCAAAAATATGCAAGTTGAGTTTTTCACCTGGAAAAACAACGATATTCAATGGAAAAATAGGAATAAATTTCGTCATGAATGTAAATATAGTATGATGTTTGAAATTCTTATCCAAATGCATCGCTAATGATTTTTTCATACTACTTTTTAGTATAGCCATTTTTTTATTCTATTTTAGCCTTCTAAATATATAAAACCGTGAATTTTATCCTTTTCGACGATGAACGTAGACTGCATTTATTGCCATTGACTTATACTAGACCCGTATCAGAAATCCGTTGCGGTATCATGACCATTCAAGAAAAATGGACGCATGTTGTAGGACAAAAAATTTCATATCATACAATTGAATATTTACAGGAAAAATTTCCTGTTGAAATTTCAGCTGAAAACATATTAATTAATTCTGGACTTTTTCCAGATAAAGAATTATTCGAATCCATTATTACCTTAAAACGAGGTGAAAGTTTGGTCAAAGAAAATGTACTATTGGCGGCACGCTTAAATGAAAATGAAGTTCGACAATTCAACATACAAGACACCTTGGTCAATAGCACTCAAAAAGAATATGCTCATGTACCTATGTTGTTGAATTCATTGTGGGATATTTTTAGCATGAACGATAAAGCCATTAAAGATGATTTCAAGCGTTTGACCTCAGGCAAAACGTCTCAATCTATTTCAAGTACAAACCAAGTCATCGGCAACGACATTTTTATCGAAGAAGGTGCCAAAGTAGAATGCAGTGTGCTCAACTCTAATTCAGGCCCTATTTATATAGGTCGTGATGCCGAAATCATGGAAGGTTGTCTTGTTCGTGGACCTTTTTCCTTGGGTAGTCATGGTGTATTGAAAATGGGCGCTAAAGTGTATGGCGCTACTACCATTGGCGATGGATGCAAAGTAGGTGGCGAAGTCAATAATGTCGTTTTCTTTGCCAATTCGAGTAAAGCACACGATGGATTTTTAGGCAATGCCGTCATAGGTGAATGGTGCAATATTGGTGCAGACTCAAACAATTCTAATCTCAAAAACAATTACGAAGAAGTGAAGCTTTGGAGTGAACATAAAAATACATTTGTCAAAACAGGCTTACAATTTTGTGGTCTTATAATGGCCGATCATTCCAAATGTGGTATTAATACAATGTTTAATACGGGTACTGTGGTAGGTGTGAGTTGCAATATTTATGGCGCAAATTTCCCACGCAATTTTATCCCCTCATTTAGTTGGGGAAGTGCAGCTGGATTTGTAGAATACCAAATTAACAAAGCTGCCGATACCGCTTCTAGAGTTTTTGCACGTCGTTCACTGCCTTTTTCGGCAGAAGAACAACGACTGTTTCATCATGTGTATCAATTGACCGCTCATCAACGTTCAGCGTATTAGCTTCGTACATTTTTGATATGTTTAAAAATATAACAAAGGTTGTTTGGCTAGTTTCACTCATTAGTTTATTTAATGATTTTAGCAGTGAAATGCTCTACCCTATCATACCTTTGTATTTGCAACAAATAGGATACGGATCTTTGCTTATTGGCATCTTAGAAGGCGTATCAGAATGCGTAGCAGGTTTGAGTAAAATATACATGGGCAGTCTTTCGGATCATGTGCAACGTCGATTACCTTTTGTACAAGTTGGATATTTTCTAAGTATTGTTTCACGGCCTTTTATTGGACTCACAAGTATTGTTGGATTTATATTCCTGGGTCGTTCTTTAGACCGCATGGGTAAAGGCATTCGTTCGGGTGCCCGCGATGCACTTTTAGCTGATGAAAGCAAGCCACAAACTAGAGCCGAAGTATTTGGCTTTCACCGATCAATGGATACGTTTGGTGCTGTGTTGGGACCATTGGCAGCTATGGCGTATTTATATTTTCATCCCGAAAATTTTAAAGCACTTTTTTTAATTACGCTCATTCCTGGAAGTATCGCTATCATAGCTACTTTTTTGATTAAAGAAAAAAAGAAAACTCAAGAGAATAAGAAAACGATATCTTTGAAAAAGCATTTTTCTTATGCTAAAAATGCACCAAAACCTTACCTAAAATTGGTTTCGATTTTCTTGCTTTTTTCATTGGTCAATAGTTCAGATATGTTTTTGCTACTACGTGCAAAAGAATCAGGCATGAGTGAGCAACATGTTTTGATGTTGTATTTATTGTTCAATTTATGTTTTTCCTTATTTGCATTTCCGATAGGTAAATTAGCCGATCGTTATGGTCGCATGCAGCTTTTTTTGATTGGATTACTTGTGTATGCTTTGACGTATAGTTTGTTTGCACTTCAAAATTCGCACAGATTCATTATCGTAGGATTTATTTTATATGGATTATTTTATGCCTTTACGCAAGGTACGACTAAAGTGCTCTTGATAGAACAAGTACCTGCTGATCAGAAATCGAGTGCTATTGGTTTTTATGAAGGATTAAATAGCTTTAGTTTGTTGATTGCCAATGCTTTTGCTGGCTGGATTTGGTTTCGATTTGGATCGGCAACAATGCTTACCTATTCATCCTTGATTACCATATTGATTTTTATGTTTATGGCGTGGTTGTACATCATACAACCCAAGCTAAAAGGAATTAAAAAGTAACCTAATTATCTTTATTCTTTAGCTCAACCACAAGGAATCTACTAGGCGACAATGCCGAAAGTTCTAGTTGTTGTAAAAAACGACAATCAAACCATATCATATCTTGCTCTAAAAGCGACTCCTCTTGCTTATTCAATGAAAGCACTCCGTGCAATAAATAAATTGCAACAAATGTAGCTTCAGTATTCTGAGGGAATATTAAACGTTCTCCTTCATTGATTTGTTTACACTCAAGTTGATCTGCATATCGGCTCGAAGTCATGACATTAAAATCACGCGCTCGTCCAATACTTTCAGTGGCTAAACCACCATCAAAAGCATACGAATCATATTGGGATAGCTTAATTTCATTGGAAAGTGATGCAGGATGCGAAATATTTAATTGACCATCAAGCACCATCAAGGTCCGCTGAAATCCTGACAAATCAGTAAAGACAGCATGTTCTACCTCTACTTTAGCTGTACTGATGCGTATATCAAAATTTCGAAGTTCATAGTTTGACTCAAACGGAAAAATACAAAGCTGTGTGGTTTGTCCACCACTCCATTTTTTTACTTGTTGCTCATTTTTCCGAAAGATAATGAATGGCTTCATATGGCTTACTCTTTGTGATAATCCCAAGCGTTGAACATCAACTGAAGATATTCATTTTCAACTTCTGTAATGATATCATCTGCTTTGGCAAGGTATAATGCAAATTTCAAAATACTATGACGCTCCTCTTCAGTAGAATCATCAAAAAAGTCATCAATGCATTGTTGAAAATGACCTTTCCACTCTTCATGTTTTAATCCGCTAATAATTTCCATTTCACGATCCAGACTAATATGAAAAGGAAATTCTTGAAAAAGGTATTCGCGTATAATTTTATCTTCTTCAACACTAAAGTGAAAATCAACAGCAGATAGAATCATTAAGATATGATAACCTGCAATAGTTTTATTCATTCGACGATTGGGCATATTGTAGTTTATAAATTCGTCGACAAGATAAGGCTGAGGTCAGTATATTTTAAGTTAAACTTTTGTGATAAAACTTTACTCGTCAATCTTCCTTTGTACATATAGGTAGCACTTATCAGTCCTGGTTTGTTGTGTATGATAGAATCTGCACCGCCAATTGTTTCAGAACAAGCTAAAATAATGGGCATTAAAATATTGCTAATGGCGTTGGAAGCTGTACGCGACACTGCCGATGCAATATTTGGAACACAATAATGAATCACATCATGTTTGATAAAAATTGGATCTTCGTGAGAGGTCAATTGAGAAGTTTCAAAACATCCGCCATTATCTATACTTACATCAATGATAACAGAACCTGGCTTCATTTTTTCCACCATTGTTTCGCTTACGACCATAGGCACTATGCCTTGTTGTGGTTTGAGTGCACCAATGGCTACATCTGCTTCTTCAAGCGCTTTGGTCAATTGTGCTGGATCTATGACAGATGTATAGACTGATTGACCTACTGTGCGTTGCAAACGCATTAGACGATAAATTGAATTGTCAAAGACTTTGACTTGAGCGCCTGTACCCAAAGCAGTTCGAGCTGCATACTCTCCTACCATACCTGCGCCAATAATCACGACGTTTGCCGGAGGCACACCTGCAATTCCACCCATCAAAATACCTTTACCACCATGTAGATTGCTCAAATACTTTGCTGCAATTTCTACTGCATGTATACCAGCAATTTGACTCATAGAGCGAACTATAGGATAATAGCCAGCTTGATCTTTGATATTGCCCAAGGCTATACCAATGATATTTTTCTCCAAACACTTGTTTAAATATTCTTTCGTCAAGGTAGGAATATGAATGGGCGAAAAAACCATTTGGTCTTTTTTCAACATATCCAATTCCTCGGTCGAAATGGGTGCTGTTTTCAATATTAAATCGGCTTGAAACACTTCTCGTTTATCATAAACGATTTGCGCACCTGCTTCAGAGAAATCATTGTCCGTAAAGGACGAAGCCATTCCAGCATGATGCTCAACTACGACTCGATTTCCATTGTTGACCAGCACAGAAACCGCCTGTGGCGTCAATGGAATTCTATTTTCTTGAAATGAATTTTCCTTTGGAATACCGATGAAAAGCGAATTGTTTTTCCGAGCATATTCCAAGGTTTCTTCCAATGGATTGTACGAATAGGAAACATTTATGACAGGTTTGGGTTTTTGCTCCATAACAGTGCGATTTGAATGTAAAGTTACTTGTTTTAAATTTCAATTGAAAGCATATCGTAGGCTAAGTTTATACCCAAAGGCAACTCAGCTTCTACATCTTCATGAAAACCAAGCTGATGACTAATATGCGTAAAAAAGGTTTGCTCTGGTTGTATGCGTTTAGATATGGCAATGGCCTCTGCCAAAGTAAAATGCGAAATATGTTGCTCTCTTCGAAGTGCATTCAGCACCAAACATGTCGAACCAATAATTTTTTCAAATTCTGTCTCATCAATAAAATTGGCATCGGTGATGTACGTAAACCCATTGATACGGAAGCCCAAAACAGGCATTTTATAATGCATAACTTCAATGGGTTGTAATGTGATATCGCCTATTTGAATACTATTATTTTTATCAATAGTATGCAAGTTGATTTGCGGGATACCTGGATAGGATGTGTTGTTAAAAACATATTCAAACTCACGTTTGAGAATGTGCTGCGTAAATTCAGTTGCATACACATCCACTGGTTTATTTTGCAAATAATTAAATGCGCGTATATCGTCCATACCAGCAACATGATCTTTGTGGGAATGGGTAAAAACAAGACCATCCAATTTGGCTACTTTTGCTCGAAGCAGTTGTTGTCTAAAGTCAGGACCACTATCGATAACCACCGTTGTGGTTTCAGTTTCGATCAATATTGAAGTTCGTAATCGCTTGTCCTTCAGATCTGTTGATTGACAAATAGCACAGGGACAACCTATGATAGGTACACCTTGCGAGGTTCCAGTTCCTAAAAATGTAATTTTCAATGGATGCAGTTCTTGTGCAACGAAGATACATGTTTTCGCTAAAGTTTCACCTACTACCTAAGCTTTGGGATGTGCTTTTTTATACACCTCTTTGAGTTTGGCTATTGTATTGTGGGTATAAATTTGCGTTGCTGTAAGATTAGCATGTCCTAGTAATTCTTTTACAGCATTCAAATCGGCGCCTTCGTTGAGCAAATGCGTTGCAAAGGTATGTCGCAGCACATGTGGACTTTTTTTGTCCAGCGTGGTAGCCAAACCAAGATAACGCGTTACTGTAGCATGCACATACTTTGGATACAATGGCTTACCATTTTTCAACACCAATAGCGTTTCGTGTTCTGTATGCTCAATAGTTTTACGAAGTTCAATGTAGTATTTAATCAAAGCCACCAATTCCGGACTAATCGGAATAATACGTTCTTTGTTTCCTTTGCCCAATACTTTCAACGAACGATTATAGGCATCAAATTGACTCAAATTCAATTGCAACAATTCGGCTCGTCGCATACCTGTTTGGTAGAGGATTTCTATAATAAGTCGATCTGTTTGCCCCACAAAATCTGAAGGAAATTCGATGCGTTCCAATAGATTTTCCATATTGGTTTCATTGACAAAAACAGGTAATCGTTTAGTATTTTTAGGCGAAATAATTTTAGCCATTGGGCTCGATGCAACGAGGCCTTTTTTTAAGAGATACTTAAAATATGTCTTTAGAGAGGAGATTTTTCGGTTTATACTTCGAGCCTCTAGCTCATTTTCCCGAAGGGATGCAAGCCAACTTCGGACATGAATATGTGAAATAAGACCTATAGATACGGTTTCGTAGTTGGTTTGTAGGTACAAAAAAAACTGTTCAAGATCACGTTGGTAAGCTTGAACAGTATGAGTTGAATATCTTTTTTCGTGTTGTAGATAGCCTATAAATTCAGATACATGTTGCATCAGTATAATTATAGCGCAAATATACGACTAACGGCTGGCTTCTCTGATACCTGCAACAATTTCTTGTTTGTAGATTGCTTTAAGCACTTGAGTACGTTTTACCACAGATTTTTTGGTAAATGACTGACGTTCTCTTAATTGAGATAAAATGTGCGCCTTTTCAAATTTCTTTTTATACTTTTTAAGGGCCTTGTCAATGCTTTCGCAATCTTTTGAATCAATAATTAACATATATGTTATCCGTTTTTTGGGAACGCAAAAGTAAGTAAATATTACAAAATACCAAAATTTATTCAAAATATAATATTTTTGATAAAAGCACGTTATTTTCGTGCATTATGTACCTGAGACTTTCCTTATTGAGCATTTTATTTTTAGTCAGTTGTAAAAAATACAAGGATCCTGCGCCTTTTACCGACGACAGAATCAAAAATAAATACTGCAACGACCCATCTGCTATCAATTACAATTGGGATTTTCCGGGTATTCCAGACAATACTGTTTGTATTTATCCTGCCGATATTTTCAAAGGAAACTATTATTTCCGCGATTCCATCCTGAATCTTGAAGGTGGTGTACTCAAAACAGATTCCTTTCCTATAACCATTACCCAACTCGATTCTACCCATCTTACCATTGCTGGCTTTTGTGGAAGTAATACACACAGTGCCAAAGCCACACGCTTTTTTTCATTTGTATTGGATAGCCTCGTAGGGTACGGACAGGTATTTTGCAACAACAAAGACACCATTTCGGGAGGCGGTAGCAAATTCAGTTTGTCTGACACCAATACAATCCAATTTGACTATATTTTACAAACCGACACTGGCGTAGTCATCCATCAAGGAACGGCCACAAAACAATAATTCGACGACATGTTTACGGGAATCATAGAGACATTGGGCACCATCGTAGCCCTATCACAGCAACATCAAAACCTAGAATTGACGATAGAAAGTCCCATAACATCGGAATTGAAGGTGGATCAATCAGTTGCGCACAACGGCATTTGCCTCACGGTGACTGCTATCAACGACAACAGACATGTAGTATGTGCTGTTAAAGAAACAATAGACAAAACGACTATTGGCCAATGGCAAATTGGCGACAAGGTTAACTTAGAGCGCTGTATGCAACTCAATGGTCGCCTTGACGGACACATCGTACAAGGCCATGTAGATGATACTGCTCTATGTATCAAACGCACTGATTTAGATCAAAATTGGCTTTTTCAATTTGAAATCAAGCCCCAATTCAGCCATTTAATCATCGAAAAAGGATCTATTTCTATCAATGGTACTAGCCTAACCTGTTTCAATGTCACAGCGCAAACCTTTGAAGTAACTATTATCCCCTACACCTTTGAGCATACGAGCATAGCACAAGTGCAGGAAGGTTCGCTTGTCAATATCGAATTTGATGTCATAGGCAAATACATTGCACGAATGAAGCAAGTGGAAGCATAATTTATTTAGATTCTCTTATCGAGTCTTTTATTGGAGCCAAGCTGACTATCAAGATTATACTACTTCGCGCTACCTTGTGCGCACGGCGCACTGAGGTAGCGCGGCTATACTTTTAGGACATGTTCTTTATTGAGCTGAGTCAATACAAGCATTATTGTTAATCGGTTCTGAGAACCTTTTTTATCTAGCCTATGGGATGCCGCAGAGCCGAACATCCCGCAGAGCTGGGGCTTGCATTTC
>JBILCF010000164.1:0-6762 GCA_044353325.1 Chitinophagaceae bacterium
ACTTTCTGTAAAATCGAGGTTGAAATGGGCATGTTCTGCAGTAGAATATTCCGTATCTATGGTTAGTCGATTGCGTTCCGTATATTTTTTCTTCGAGCGATAATAATCGATGGATGTATTCACGGCAATTTGTTTCACCCAGCCACCTATACTATCGATATCTTTCAAAGCTGTCAAATTTTTCAATACCTTTAAAAAACTCGCATTCATGCTTTCAACAGCTTCATCTTCGTTTATCGTATATCGGGCACACACTTTTATCATGATAGGAAAGCAATACTCATACAAAAGCCGCTGACATTTACGGTCATTATCGAGGCAACCTTGTATGATTTGCGTTGTTACCAAATAAAGTTTATTTTCTGTTGAGTCTGTTTTCGGCTGAAAGCATTAATTCTAATACGAATGTAACGCACAAAACGTTAGCCAAAAACACATTAAATTTTATATTTTACCAATACTACATTCTCAATTACCTTTGCATTCCATAAAAACAGTGTAAAAAACCATGCAAAAGACGCTCAAACAACTCAAAATCAACAAATTAAATAACGGAACCTCTACTGGCAGCAATTGGATGACCTCCAAAGGCGAAAAAATCGATAGTTTTTCCCCAGTTGATGGCAAACTCATCGCATCTGTTCAGTCTACCACCAAAGCAGATTACGAAAAAGTAGTCAAATCAGCTCAAAAAGCATTTCAAGAATGGCGCCTCATACCCGCACCAAAACGTGGTGAAGTGGTCCGTCAAATCGGCGATCAACTCCGCAAATACAAGCAACCACTGGGCGAACTAGTGAGTTTCGAAATGGGCAAAAGCCTACAAGAAGGATTGGGCGAAGTACAAGAAATGATCGACATCTGCGATTTTGCAGTTGGATTAAGTCGTCAATTATACGGATTAACCATGCACAGCGAACGTCCCGGACATCGTATGTACGAACAATATCACCCATTGGGTATCGTAGGCGTTATATCCGCATTCAACTTCCCAGTGGCAGTTTGGAGCTGGAATACCATGTTGGCATGGGTTTGTGGCGATGTATGTATCTGGAAACCATCCGAAAAAGCCCCATTGTGTGGTATAGCTTGCCAAAACATCATCCAAGAAGTATTTAAGAAAAACAATGTACCCGAAGGCGTATCCTGCCTCATCAATGGCGGACGAGAAGTGGGCGAATGGCTTTCGCACGACCAACGCATCCCATTGATATCCGCTACAGGTAGTACGCGCATGGGCAAAGCCATAGGCGCAGCCGTAGGCGAACGCCTTGGTCGCAGCTTGTTAGAATTGGGCGGCAACAATGCCATCATCATTTCCGAACATGCCGATTTGGACATGTCCTTGATAGGATGTGTATTTGGCGCAGTAGGTACTGCGGGCCAACGATGTACATCTACACGCAGATTAATCATCCACGAAAAAGTATACAAGAAATTTACCGAGAAATTGGTCAATGCTTACAAACAAATCAAAATAGGCAACCCACTCGATCAGAAAAACCATGTAGGACCATTGATAGATACCGATGCCGTTCAAAGTTATTTAAATGCCATCGAAGCGGCCCAAGCCGAAGGCGGAAAAGTATTGGTAGAAGGTGGTGTAGTCAAAGGCAAAGGCTACGAAAGCGGATGCTATGTCAAACCATGTGTCATCGAAGCCAAAAACAGTTTCCAAATTGTACAGCACGAAACCTTTGCACCGATATTGTACATCATGAAATACAAAACCCTCGACGAAGCCATCGAGATGCAAAACGCCGTACCACAAGGTCTATCCTCAGCCATCATGACGGTGAATATGCGCGAAGCCGAAAAATTCCTTTCCCAAGCTGGTAGCGACTGCGGCATAGCCAATGTTAATATTGGTACAAGCGGTGCCGAAATAGGCGGTGCATTTGGTGGCGAAAAAGAAACAGGCGGCGGACGCGAAAGCGGCTCCGATGCATGGAAAGTATACATGCGCCGACAAACCAATACCATCAACTATACCGACAAACTACCTTTAGCACAAGGGATTAAGTTTGATCTTTAGATTAATGTGTAGATTACTGTGATTTGCGTCGTAGACCAAATCTTACAGTGATCTATCCCGATTCATCGGGATTACATACTTCACTACGGTATTATAATCATTATTACCATTGAGGCGATTTCAAAATCGAAATCGCCTCTTTTTTTAACTCTTTTTTGGAGCTGAATTTTAACCTACTATTTAGCTAATTCCCGCTGTCTGCCGCGCACGGCGCTTGCCTCCATCGGGGCTAGTTTTCGGGGGCATATTCTTTATTGAGTTGCGTCAATGCTGGTCTTTAAGTTCATAGCCTGAAGGCTATTTAATAGTTTCATTAAATGAATGACTAATCATAAAAACGCAGACGGAAAACTTAACATTCATTTTTAGTATACAAAATTTTGCATTCTAAATTTAGTTACTATATTTGCATACATAATGCCACTCCGTAGTCTCTGTATTACGGACCTGCTCCTTCTGGGAGCTTTTTTTTTATAACTATGACACAACTACCTACTACTCCCAAAAAAGTTGTCTTTTACTTTGATGGGTTTAACTTTTATCACGGATTTAAATCCTACATCTCAATAAACGGAGATTGGAAAGATTACTATTGGTTAGATTTTGGAAAGTTCTGTTCGCAATTTGTTTTTGCGCACGACAATCAAACCTTGCACAAAATCAAGTATTTTACTGCACCACCTAAAAACGTTCAAAAGAAAAGTAAACAAAGCGCTTTATTTGCAGCAAATAAAATCATCAATGGAGATATTTTTGAAGTAATCAATGGACATTACGCAGACAAATTCATAGATTGTCATGCTAAATGTAAGGAACAATTTAAAGTACCAGAAGAAAAATGCACCGATGTCAATTTAGCTTTAGCTATGGTAAACGATTGCATAGAAGGTAATGTTGATGTAATAACATTAATTACAGCAGACAGCGATCAAGTATCCACTATTAAATATATAAAGAACAAATTTCCGCATATTAAAATAAAGGTTTATTTCCCTCCAAATAGAAAGTCGAATGAGATAAGAGACTTAATGAGAACTGTGGTTTATTTGGAAAATCATGAAGATAAATTCAAGCATGCAAAAATGCCAGGACAAGTTAAGGGAGAAACAAAGACTTATTATCGACCTGAAGATTGGAAGAAATAGGAGTCTTAATCCATTTACCAACTATTCGTATAGTCTTGACTTTATTAAGAAACGGCTACAGATTCTAATGATTGACACTTTATTGAACTGTATCAAAGTAAATTACTTTCGTGTATCGCTATTTTAAATCGGTTCAGAGAACCTTTTCTATCTAAGCTTCGAGATGCCGCAGAGCCGAACATCTCGAAGAGCGTGTTTAAGCACATTAGTCTATGTATATCATCTCCTCCCTTTTCATGATTTGTGATTACCAGCAGTTAAATATATATTTGTTTATAATTAATAAACATCACCCCTATAAGAAAGTTAGTGGCAAGCATACAGAAACCCAACAAACAGTAAATACTAAAAAGAAAATATGGCTGAATTAAAATGGAAAGAAGCAATAGAAAAAGTTCTGAATGAGGAAAAGAAACAACTTCATTACACAGAAATTGCTGAACTAATTGCTGAACGTGGATATAGAAAATCATTGGGAGCGACACCACAAGATACAGTTAGTGCAAACATTACGACTGACTTAAACACTAATAAAGATAAATCAATTTTTGCAAGGGTTGATAAAGGATATTATATCTTAAGAAAGTTTTTAAGTGAGCCGGACAACACGATAATTGATGAAAGCGAACCTCAAATTATTAACGATAAAGTAGTCACAATTGACAATCATAAAATAATTAATGCTTTTGGGATTTTTTGGAATAGAAACCTTGTACATTGGAAATCAACACCCGACTTATTAGGAATTCAACAAGTTGGAGCAACAGAAGTAAATTTTAAAGACCAAAAAGGAATTTATTTACTTCATGACGGAAGAGAAACAATTTATGTTGGACAAGCAATTGAACAGCCACTTGGAA
This sequence comes from Chitinophagaceae bacterium, assembly GCA_044353325.1. GTDB lineage: Bacteria > Bacteroidota > Bacteroidia > Chitinophagales > Chitinophagaceae > OLB11. The sequence goes on from JBILCF010000164.1 coordinate 4,041, forward strand.
AGAGACTAAAAGACCACACAACGGATAGACTTGCAGGACGTTGGGATAGATTTAGTTGGTTTGGTTTTTATCCAGTAACAGAAGATGCTAAACTAAATTTAGACGCAAAATTCAAGGATTTTACAATTCAGAATTTAGGTGACATTTTAGAAGCAATCTTAATAGAAAGCATTGAACCACGACAGAACAGAAAACAAGGAAATTCATTTCAAGGAATAGAATACTTGCAAAAGGAAGCACCTGAAATAAGAAAGAAACAGACTGAACAAATGATTAGAGAATTAATGGACAAATCATAAATAAAAAACGCCATCCACTAACATGCGCTAAAAAGAAAGAAAGGCTTAAGTCCAAATTTTCTATATTTTTACTACCTTCATTTTTGGGGAAAATTTTAGCAGATATGCTATCTAACCCCTACCTTCTTTTAGCGGCAAACCTTTAGTCAACACCCTAAAAAACATATGTGCAAACAAAGGCAGTTGATAATTTGGACAAAAGGCTTTGCTAGATGTTCGGCTCTGCGGCATCTATTACTAAAGATAAAATGAGCTCTCTGAACTCATAGGAGTAGAAATGTATCATCTTGAACATAAAAATATTATTGCAACTTTGCATTTCAACTAGTTTTATTTATCTTAGATTGGCGGCAGTAGATTGAGTTTTTTCATAGACTGCCGTTAACGGTCACCCATAGACGACACCACATCAAAAAAAAAAAGAAACCAACAAAAAATATTATCGGAGAATGACACGCTGTTCGAGATGTTCGGCTTTGCGGCATCTCGTACTACAGATAAAATGAGTTCTCTGAACTCATAAGAGTAGCAATATATCATCTAGAGCATAAAAATAATACTGCAACTTTGCTTTTCAACTAGTTTTATATATCTTCGATTGACACAGTCGAATGAGTTTTTTTTAACAGACTGCCGTTAGCGGTCACCCATAGACTACACCACATCAAAAAATAGAAACCAACAAAAAATATTATCGGAGAATGTCACTTAAAAGAGAACTGATATACATTGACGAAAAAGACGAAACCGATAGAATTGAAAAATACTCATACATAGGTGACAGATGTGTTGTTGTTTTCAAAAACAATAACAAAGAATTTTCTTACAGTAAAAACAGGGCAAGAATTGTAAGGACTGCTGTAAGTGGAGACAAAGCATTTAATGTTTTCAATTACTTAAAAGAAATTGCCGACACTGTTGGACTAAGAACAGAAGAAGGCGGCAACATACTTGCAAAAAGTTACGAACGTATTTCTGAAATTCCTGAAGACTGTATTCTGTCAAGTCTTTTAAATGGCTCTATACCACCAAGTAATAACAATTCTGCAAATCCTGATTTTTTTCCGTTTGGTTTTAATTTAAGTCAACGAATTGCAATTAATAACACATTTGCAAATAAATTAAGTGTTATTGAAGGTCCACCTGGAACAGGCAAAACACAAACCATTCTAAATATTATTGCCAATGCAGTTTTAAATGGACAAAGTGTTGCTGTTGTTTCAAGTAATAACTCTGCGACAAAAAATGTTTATGAAAAACTCGAAAAGAACGGTATTGAATTTATAGCCGCACTTCTTGGAAATTCCGAAAACAAGAAAGAGTTCATCAGCTCACAAAGAGAAATACCCGATTTATCCAAATTCAACTTAACCAATACTCAAAAGGCAGACATAAAAGAAAAAGCAAAAACGCTTGTTACTCAACTTTCAGAAAATCTTGATAAGAAAAATGAAGTGGCAACATTGAAATTGCAAATTGATAACCTCAAAACAGAATATGAACATTTCAAAGAAACCTATAACGGCAAAACAGAAAAAAATATAGCACTCAAAAAGAATGTCACAGCCGAGAAAATACTTGAATTATGGATTTCTCTTGAAATACTTGGAGAAAAACGAAAGAATATAAACTTCATTAGAAGATTTATTTATCGACTGAAATACGGAATTAAGGATAAAGCATTTTACACAAATTCACTTGTCGAAATGATTTTCATTTGTCAATCGAAGTATTATCCAACCAAAATTCTTGAACTGACAAACAGAATAGAACTTTTAGAACACTCTCTGAATAATTTTGCATTCGACAGAAAAATGAAAGAATACACAGAAATGTCAATGCAACTGCTCAAAGCAGAATTGTGTAAACGGTATGCTAAGCAAAAGCGAGAACCATACACAATTTCAGAGCTTCGTCAAAAATCAAACGAATTTATCAAAGATTATCCTGTCATTATGAGTACGACTTATTCATTAAGACAGAGCTTGTCAGACAAACTTTTCTATGACTATGTAATCATTGACGAAGCATCACAAGTTGATTTGGCAACGGGTGCTCTTGCTTTGTCTTGTGCCAAACGAGCAGTAATTGTTGGCGACATTAAACAATTACCAAATGTAGTTGACACCGATATGCAAATAAAAACGGATTTGGTTTTTAATTCTTACAACTTGAAAAAGCCTTACTCCTATTCAAATCACAGTTTGCTATCCTCAATTATTGAATTACTTCCTACTGTCCCAAAGACACTTTTAAAAGAACATTATCGTTGCCACCCAAAAATCATAGAATTTTGCAACAAAAAATTTTATGACAATCAACTTATTGTTCATACAGAATATACAGACAAACGCCAACCTCTTGTTGTTTACAAAACGCCAAAAGGAAATCACGCAAGAGAACGAATGAACCAACGGCAAATA
>JBILCF010000035.1:0-18473 GCA_044353325.1 Chitinophagaceae bacterium
CTATATTAGTTCTCCAGAACGAAACGTACAAGATGAGAAAAACATTTTAGATTTTATTGTACATCAATTTATATTCAAAAATGACTATGCTTCTTCTTTCCTTGAAGAACAGTTTTTAAGCTGGCAAGGCGATGCGGAAATGATAGAAACTTGGATGGATAAGATTTTTTTAAATGCAACAAAGTTTAAATTTAATCAATTGTTGTCGGCTGAAAAATTGGAGTTTGCACACGAATTACTAGTGGCATATTTCGAAAAAAAGGAAGTCGTATTTCAACTCATTGAACCAAAATTAGTCAACTGGGATGCAGAACGGGTGGCGCTTATCGATTTGATTTTATTACATTTAGGTATTTGTGAACTGCTTTACTTCCCAAGTATTCCAGTCAAAGTAACAATCAATGAATACATCGATTTAGCTAAGTCATACAGTACCATGCAAAGTGGTCAGTTTATTAATGGCTTATTAGATAATGTTCGTAAAGAACTTACTGCAGAAAACAAAATTACCAAGCTCGATTATAAAGGTAAATCCTAAATAGAAGTTTGTTGCAGGAATGCATATATTTGTATTCGAAATTTTTTAATTGATATAAGTATGAAAAAAATACAATTTTGGTCAGTTGTAATATTTAGCAGTATTCTATTTCTGGATTGTAGCGAAAATACAAGTAAACAACCTGAACAAGACGCTTTACCTGGTAAGCTATCTACCGACCTTGTTCATAATCCCGGCAGTTTGCAAGAGGATACTAATTCCAGTATAGATGTGGCTATTATGTCATTTTCAGATACTGTTCACGATTTTGGACGAGTAAAGGAAGGAGAGATCGTTCAGTATGATTTTAACTTCAAAAATACCGGCAAACGCAATCTAATCATCAACGACGCCAAAGGATCCTGCGGATGCACAATTCCAAAATACCCAAGCGAACCTATTCAAGCTGGATCAGAAAATGTTATACACGTAACATTTGACAGCAAAGGTAAAAAAGGGTATAATGAAAAAGGTATCGTTGTCATTACAAACGGCAAACCTTCAGTGTCTAACTTGACTATCCTAGCAGAAGTATATTAAAGCGGTAAAAACTTCAGTTTAATTAAGATTTATCCTTTACTTTTGCGTCTCAACAATTTATTAAAATGAACACAATTGACTTATTATTGATGGTAGGAGAAGGTGGGAAACCCAATCCAATGATGAACGTAGTTTTTATGGTCGGTATGATTGGCGTGATGTATTTTTTCATGATCCGTCCTCAAATGAAAAAAGCCAAAGAACAAAAAGAATTTTCAAATAGCACAAACGAAGGCGATACTATTGTAACTATTGCAGGTATCCATGGCAGAATTATCAGCAACAATGATGATGGGACTATGATCGTAGAAATAGATCGAAATACTAAAGTGAAAATGGATAAATCTGCTATTTCAATGGATATGACCATGGCACTTCGTAAGAAACAAAACACTGAAACTAAGGCATAATCACTCCATTTATTTCCCCAGCCATAATAGATTAGCATGTTCATCGTAAACATACTTAAAAATAAATATTTTTTAGTTACTGCAGTCTTTTTGGTATGGGTCATATTTTTTGCCCAGTACGATATCATTTCTCAATCTCGGCAACGAAAGGAATTAAACGAAATGAAAGAAAAGATAGACTATCTTGAAAAAGAAGTAGATCGTTTACATGCCGAAAAAAATTCTCTCAAAACAGATTCATCTACCATTGAACGTTATGCTCGTGAAAAATATTTCATGAAAGCTCCTAATGAGGAAGTCTATGTCTTTGACACAGTCTACACACCAAAACCCAAGGTAGCTGAATAAGTATTACCTTTTATTTTTATCAATTCTACCCTTATTTACTTTTTAGTATTTCAGCGCTTTTACCTTCTAATTGCTAAATAAAACAATGGCTTAATAAATAGATTAGAGTCAAGGTTAAATTTACGTGTTCATTAAACGAATAAAACAAAAATACTTTTTTGTATTTTAGATTAACATGAAATACATTATCTATATTAAGTTTCTTTAATTTTTGCAACAGTTTGCTTAATTCAATTTAAATCTATATTTCAACTCTTCATTTCTCGATAAAGACGTCTTTTCTACATTACACTAAACAAAAAAAGGTCGCCTCGCATTGAGGCAACCCTTATATAAATAGTTTGCAAAATTATTTTACGTGTGCTACGATAGCTTTGAATGTATCTGGTTCATTCATTGCCATATCAGCCAATACTTTTCTATTCAAAGTCACATTAGCTTTCGCTAATTTGTTGATGAATGTAGAATAATTCATACCTTCAGCACGGATAGCTGCGTTGATACGAGCAATCCATAATGTGCGGTAATCGCGTTTTTTCAATTTACGACCTACAAATTTGTACGTCATACCTTTTTCTACTACGTTTTTTGCAACTGTAAATACATTTTTGCGTTTACCATAGTAACCTTTGGCTTGTTTTAATATTTTTTTCTTCCTTGCTCTGCTTGCAACAGCGTTTTTTGAACGTGGCATATCTTAATTATTTAAATTTTGTTGTGAATGGGATGAATGAGATTTGGATTATCCGATACAAAGTAAGCGGTTCACCATTTTTTGATTTGTTTTACCAACTAATGTACTTCCACGTAAATGACGTTTACGTTTAGTCGCTTTTTTGTTCAACAAGTGACTTTTATTTGCTTTAAATCTCTTCACTTTTCCACTTCCAGTTACTTTGAACGTTTTCTTCGCACGTGAGTGGGTTTTCATTTTTGGCATGACATCTTAATTTTAAGGAGTGCAAAGGTAAAACTATTTTATTGAATAATTGTACATTTAAGGACTATTTTCTATTATTTTGTGCAAAAATATGAAAAACGCATTGCTAAAGATGCACCTAGCGGTGTTTTTATGGGGATTTACGGGTGTATTGGGTCGTGCTATCGAACTTCAGGAGTTTCCTTTGGTTTGGTATAGAACACTTTTGACTTCGCTCATATTTTTTGTAATCATTTTTTATAGAAAAGAATTCAGAAGACTAGAACCTAAGGTTATCCTTCGGTTTATGGGCATTGGAGCCATTATTGCGATTCATTGGGTTGCATTCTATGGTTCAATTAAGTATGCAAATGCATCCATAGCTTTAACTTGTTTATCTACCGCAGGTATTTTCACTGCGCTACTTGAACCGGTCTTACTACGTGTAAAATTCAATTACAAAGAACTTTTTATAGGATTTATTGCGTTGGTAGGTATGTATTGCATTTATAGGTTTGAGATTGGCTATGCTACAGGCATTATACTCGGTATAGTTGCATCATTGCTGAGTTCTATATTCACCATTTTAAACAAAAAAATGGTTGGAGACTACCCTTCTCGCATGGTTGCCTTTTATGAAATTGGAGCTGGATTTTTATTTTTAACCTTGCTATTACCGGTTTATCATTATTTTTTTCCTCAAACCAACTTCGTACCGTCAAAAATGGATTGGGTGTGGCTTTTTATTCTCAGCCTTTGTTGTACGGTTTGGGGGCAGTCACTTGCGTTGAATGCATTGAAAAAATTATCCTCATTCACAACGGTTCTTATGGTCAACCTAGAACCTGTTTATGGAATTATATTAGCAATCCTCATTTATCATGAGAATAAAGATCTTGGATGGGGGTTTTATATTGGTATAACCTTAATAGCTATGAGTGTGGGCTTACACACGTTATCAATGATGCGCAAACGTTAATTAGAATTATTGAAAAGTAAATACATAAAAACGTAACCCGAGTGTCAATCCTAAATTAAATGGATGTGTTGCTGCTCTTCTAAAGTTACTAGAGTTCGCATTCATATATTTTGCATAATTACCATAGACATATTTCAATTGAGTTACACCAGATGTACCATCAGTTGGCGTATGCAATATTTCAGTGTCATTTTCTAGGTCTGTAAACTGAAACTCTCCTTTAACCTGCGCTATAAATTCGGTGCGAGGCTTAATACGATATGAAATACCTACTCCACCCAATGCACCAAGTCCGTGCTTGTTAACAGGGCTTGCATCCAAGGCATAAGAGCGTTTTGTTGTATCTTTAGCGCTAGTTGTTACTATTTTGTCTTTCGTAATAGTTGTTTCGTAATCTGGCAAGTTAGCATCCGTATAATCCATCGAAATTTTGTCTGTGTAGGCCAAGGTCAAACCATAAAAGAAGCCCAAAGAATACATAAATTTAAGTTTTTTGTCGTTTCTAGTTTGATGGCTAAATGTCAACGGTACCTTCAGAAAAGAGCTTTTCGTTGTAGCGTTTAAAGTATATGGATAAGCACTGTCAACACCAGTATATTTTTGTCCACAAGTACCAAATTGCAGTCCAATGCTGTATGAAAATCCATTTTCGTACAAACGACCGTACTCTAAACTACCTGCAAATGCTGGTGTAATAGCATATTTGTGAAAACTATCAGCTCTCAAATCATCAGAATTAAACAAATTTCCTTTGTTTACAAATACATTGACATTATAAAAAGGACCGAAAGCTTCAGTGATTTGCGCTTGCGATGCAAAACCTATTACCAATAGAGCGAACAGAATTGTAATTTTTTTCATAAAGGTAAAGGTAAAAAAAATAGAGAAAAAGCAACCATTTTTTACACTTTTATTCAAATCATAGAAAACAAGGTATATTTTACAACCTAAATAGGCAGGGAAATACTTAAAACCAACTCGTCTTTTTTCTTCTTCTTGTAGTTCCACCTAATCCTAAAACTCCCAATAAAGTTCTAGTCAAAATACTAGCTGCAGTTCGTCCTACTTGCCTTGTAACAGGGCTATCCAATATGGTTTCGAGTGTTCCTTTTTCGGTTTTCTTAGACGTTTTTTCTGTCACATCCTCTTCTACATCATCGTTTTTCGAAGCTTCTTCTATTTTTTCGTTTAAAAGTTCGTAAGCACTTTCAGTTTCTATGACTTGATTGTATTTTTTACTCAATCTTGAATTTGAAACTATTGTATTTATTTCAGTATCTGTCAGTACATCCATGCGTGAACCAGGTGGACATAGTAAAGCATGCACTAATGGTGTTGGTATCCCTTTCTCATTAAGTAAAGCTACTAACGCCTCTCCGATCCCAAGATGTGTAATCAAATCTTCTGTTTTGTAATAATTTGTTTCAGGGTAATTCTCGGCTACTTTCTTAATGTCTTGTCTGTCTTTTGCTGTAAAAGCACGCAAAGCATGTTGTACTTTCATACCCAATTGACCCAATATAGACTGTGGAATATCGTTGGGGTTTTGCGTAACAAAAAATATTCCCACTCCTTTCGAACGAATCAATTTAATGACTGTTTCAAGTTGTTGCAATAAGGCTTCTGTAGCATCTTGAAAAATTAAATGAGCCTCATCTAAAAACAAAACTAATTTAGGTTTTTCAAGATCACCAGCTTCTGGCAAAGAAGCATACAACTCAGCCAATAGTTGCAACATAAACGTTGAAAATAACTTTGGTCGATCTTGCAAATCTGTCACTCTCACTATAGAAATCATACCTCTACCATCGTCACTCATACGCATCAAATCATCAACTTCAAACGATTTTTCTCCAAAAAAAACATCCGCTTTTTGTTGTTGTAATTCAATAATTTTACGAAGGATAGTACCAGTAGATTGTGTTGAAATATTACCGTATTCGGCTTTTACTTCGTCCTTGCCTTCATTGTTCATGTATTGCAATACTTTCACTAAATCTTTCAAATCGAGTAATGGCAATTGATGATCATCACAATATTTAAATATCATAGACATGATACCTTCTTGCGTATCATTTAGGCCTAAAATTTTAGAGAACAACACTGGACCAAATTCTGTTACAGTTGCACGAAGACGAGTTCCAGGTTCATTACTTAAGGTCAAAAACTCAATGGGAGAAGCAGATGGCTTATATTCGATTCCTATTTGACTACATCGTTCTACGATGCGATCATTCAACATGCCAGAAGCACCAATACCACTTAAATCACCTTTGATATCCATCATCATAACAGGTACGCATGCATTGCTCAAACCTTCAGCTATTAATTGTAATGTTTTCGTTTTACCTGTACCTGTAGCACCTGCTATGAGTCCGTGGCGATTCATAGTTTTCAAGGGCAAATTGACTTTGGTGCCAGCTACAGATTTCCCATCTAACACTGCACTTCCTAATAAAATCGACTCTCCTTTGAAAGTATAGGCACCTAAAATTTCTTGTTCAAATGACATAGTTGTAGAATTATTTTGTGAAAGTATATAATTTGCAGATTACATCCACAGAGTTTTATTATTTTTACTCAATATTATCAAATCCATGAAAATCGAATCAATATTGTCGGAAATCGAACTAAAAGCTAAACGACTTACCTCGCGCATGATACGATTAGAAAAAGAAAACGAAGATCTCCGAAACTCGATGTTTGAGTACCTAAATAAACTTGAACAACAGAAAAAAGAAGCAGACAAACTTCAAATGGAAATCAAGGCATTGAAAGTGGGAGGATCTGTCACAACAGATAAACGCAAATTAAAAAAAGATATAGACCAATACATACACCTGATTGACCAATGCTTGGCAACATTGAATACAGAACTCGTAGGCAAGTAATTCAACCATTTTGAAAAAAAAGGAGTCTATTCCATTGAACAAATACTTATTTGCACTAAATTTACCTATATTTTAACGCTATGACAAGAATATATACATTAATTATCGGTCTTTTATTAATTACAACGAATGTTTTTGCTCAAAATATATCTGGTGTAATCAATTCTTATGCAGCTGTCACAGCGATAAACTTAAATGTATTATCTGTTACTACCACTACAGGATTCAGTGTTGGCGATAAAGTTTTGATTATCAAAATGAAAGGTGCACAAGTCAATCAAGCGAATACAGTTGCTTATGGCGATACCACTAGCTTAGACGAATCTGGTAAATACACTTTTTCAAATGTTATCGCTTTGACAAACAACACTTTAACATTAAGTCCTTTTTGCAATATTTTTGCCAACACACAATATTTACAAGTTGTAAAAGTACCTATATATCCAAACCCAACTGTAAATGCAACATTGACCTGTCAAGCATGGGATGGTTCAACAGGCGGCGTTTTAATTTTTGAAACCCCAGGAACACTGACACTCAATGCCAACATTGACATTAGCCATTTAGGTTATCGCGGAGGTGATGTTTGGGGAAATACATTTAGTTGTGGCACGACTAACTTTTTTTCTTCCCAAGCATTTTTTGGCCCTGAAGGCAAAAAAGGTGAAGGCTATGCCGAGTACATTGTAGGTCAAGAATGTGGAAGAGGCAAATTAGCCAATGGCGGTGGTGGTGCATTTGGTGGAAACGGAGGTGCAGCTGGAGGTGCAAACGCTGGCAAAGGTGGCGATGGCGGCTTTGAATATAATGGATGTGCTATTTTAGGCAGCTTTGCCTACGGTGGACAACCAGTCCAACACGTCAACACTGCGCTCTTTATGGGCGGCGGCGGTGGTGGACCTCAATCTGATAATGCACAACAAGTATACAATGGCGGTAATGGCGGTGGAATCATTTTCATAACTGCAAACCAAATCGTAGGAAATGGAAATACGATACATTCCAATGGACAAACAACACCTACTATCAATGACGAAGGTGCATCTGGCGGTGGAGCTGGTGGCAGTATTTATGTCAACTGTTCAAATTTCACAGGACCATTAACTTTCAGTGCTATTGGCGGCAACGGCGGCTCTAACAACAATGTCATATTTGCTCAGAACTGTCATGGTCCTGGAGGCGGTGGCGGGGGTGGATTAGTTTGGTTTTCAACACCGAATACACCCGCTGGAGTTACAGTTGCTACTCAAGGTGGTAGTGGCGGATTTGTTTTAAACCCAACGAGTACTTGTTACAATACCCAATACAATGCTGGAGATGGCAATCCTGGTTTAGTCAATTTTAACTTTGTGCCGACTCCTCCACCAGTTTTACCTACGGTCAATTTAGGTCCAGATGGTTTTATTTGCAGTGGATCTAGCGTTACTTTTGATGCTGGTCCAAACTATGCTAGTTACCTTTGGGATGACAACTCGAATGGCCAAATCCGCACTGTGAACACAGTTGGAACTTTTTATGTAACCGTTACTACACAGCAAGGTTGTACTGCTAGTGATACCGTAAATGTATTCAAAGACACTTCAGTTGTAGCAGGCTTCAATGCTACAATTAAACTTGGATGTATTGACGATACAATACAATTTGTCAACACATCGGTTGGTGCAACTCAGTATCAATGGAATTTTGGTGATGGTGTTTTTTCATCATTACAAAATCCTACCCATGTTTATACAAACCAAGGAAACTATGTAATCACATTAATTGCGGGTAATCCACCTTGTTTTGACACAATTACATTCAATGCAAATCTTGATCATCCAATCAATGCGGGCTTCACAGCAAGAGGTTTAATTAGTGGCATTTTAAATGGAACATGTTTTACTGACCCTATAGAAGTAGATGCGAATGGCGGTGTAAATCCACCACTTTCTACGCCTTCTGGTTTTATTACATATAGTTGGGATTGGGGCGATGGACAAAGCTTAAATACTGGCTTAAACCCAATCACGCAACACGTCTATTCAACACCAGGTTACTATAAAATTACACTGACAATCACAGATACACTTGGCTGTACTGATACTGCTTCTACAGTTGTTTATGTCGATGGCTCACCTTTCTCACAAATTCTAGCTTCTGATAGTGTGATTTGCATAGGCGATCCAATAAACTTTACCGGTTTGGTATCAAGCTTCGCTTTAACTACTTTCTGGGATTTTGGTGATGGTGTTGTAGTCTTTAACGATACGACTCAAACACATACTTATGATGCTCCTAACAATTACATCGTAACTCTTGGAAGCACTTATGCAATTTGCCCGACAGACTCAGTACAAATGTTGATAAAAGTAGACGACTACCCTTCTGTACATTTAGGTCCTGATACTTCAATTTGTCCTGGGTTAAATGGTTCATTATTTATTTCTGACATCATAAATCCTAACGCATTGCATCTTTGGAGTACAGGTGAAACGAGTTCAGGCATTACGGTTACCGAACCAGGTGTATATTGGGTACAAGCTACTACTCAAGGAAGTAATTGTAGTTCTGTGGATAGTATATGGGTTAAGAGAGATTGTTATTTAAATATACCCAATGCATTCTCTCCAGACGGCGATGGCATGAACGATTACTTTTTACCACGCGAATTGCTTTCTAGTGGCATTACATCGTTTAAAATGAATATTTACAATCGTTGGGGTGAAAATATTTTTACAACAACCCAAATCGACGGTCGTGGCTGGGATGGTAAATATAACAATCAACTTCAACCGATGGGTGCTTATGTGTATATCATAGAAGTATCTTTCAACAATCTAACTCGTAAAGTATTTCAAGGCAACGTGACATTAATCAGGTAAATTAATTTCCCTGTCATTTGTTTTCATTGTACATTTGAATGAAATCTTAAAGTGTATATTTTATGTTTGCAATGAATAGTGTCAACAGAATTGATATTGTCAATATCGGCTTGTTGATTGTATCCTGTATTATGGCTTTTATCATGCCATTCGAATTGTTTTTATTTGCTTATGGTGTTCTTGGACCGTTGCACTACTTAACAGAAATATCGTGGTTACATGATAAAAATTATTACTCTACAGACAAGCGCGACGTTATTTTATTGGTTGTTATTTCATTAATATTAACTGTAGTTACTTTAAAAAACTATATAGGTCTCAATGACCTTGATGTTGAATACAAATATATCAACCGCATTATTTTTATCGCCTTTGCAAGTTCATTGTTTTTTGCATTCATCAAAAACCATATGATTAAAATTGTTGGTGTTGTAATAGCTATTTTACTTTCTGCAGTATCTGATCGATTGGTTTTAATTTTTTCAGTGTTCCTACCTACCTTAATTCATGTATTTTTATTTACTTGGTTATTTATGTTTTATGGTGCGTTAAAAAACAGATCAAAGCCTGGATATGTATCTGTTGTCCTACACATGATTATTCCATTCATTTTATTTTATGCTTTTCCAAACCAACCTTTTGTAGCCGTTACAGAATATGGCAAAACAGCCTACAAAGAATTTCAAGGTTTAAATAATGTAATAATTAATTTACTTAACACAAGTCATGCAGGTGATGGCGATATGGCACATCAAATTTTTCATTCAAGTTTAGGTATTGCAATAATGCGATTTATTGCATTTGCATATACCTACCATTATCTTAACTGGTTCTCTAAAACTAAAGTCATCCGTTGGCACGACATTCCAAAATCAAGATCAATTTTCATTGTTGTACTTTGGGCTATCTCAATTACACTGTATGCTGTTGATTATAGCCTTGGTTTCAAATGGTTATTCTTATTAAGTTTCATGCATGTTATGGTTGAATTTCCTTTAAACTACATTTCATTTGTCGGTATCTTTAAGGAATTAACTGGCAAAGGCATGAAACACAGTGTCAACTAAATAACAAACTACAAAAACTACAATGAAACAACTAAAATGGATTTTAGGCTTAACACTCATGTGTTTCGCACAAATCAGTTCTGCTCAATACTATACTCCTGCTTTAGGTTTAAATGGACAACCGCTTAAGTCTGCTTTGCATAATATTATTACAAATCATTTTGCACAAGCATGGCCATTGTGGTCGTTTTTTCCTGCCACAGATACCAAAGCTGGCAATATTGTTTGGGATATTTATTCTGATGTTCCAGGCGGCACTCCACCTTATACCTTAGAATTTGTAACGAGTCAATGTGGAACCTACAATGCAGAAGGAGATTGTTACAACCACGAACACACATGGCCAAGTACATTTTTCAATGATGCGACACCCATGCGTACGGATTTGCAACATGTTTTGCCAACAGATGGGTATGTCAACAATAAGCGAAGCAATTTACCCTATGGCAATGCCAATACAACTTCATGGTCGGGACAAAATGGCTCTAAAATCGGATTCTCATCAACGTATACTGGTTATACCGATAAAGTGTTTGAACCCATCGATTCATTTAAAGGAGATATTGCTCGCATTTATTTTTACATGAGTACACGCTACCAAGGTGAAGATGCTGGATGGTCGAATTGGACAATGGCTAATGGTGCAGAATTAACTCAAGACGCCATTAATTTGCTACTTGATTGGCATCACAACGACCCTGTGAGTCAAAAAGAAATCAATAGAAACAATGCTATTTATTTAATTCAAAACAATCGAAATCCATTTATTGATTATCCAATATTTGCAGATTGTATTTGGGGCACTACAGATTGTACACCATTGAAAATTGATGAACAACAATTGGCTCTTCAAATTCAACTTTACCCAAATCCTGCTCAAAACACCTTGCATTTACAGACAAACAATTCGTCTGAAATACAATCAATAGCGTTGTATTCTTTAATGGGAAAATACATTCAATCCTTTGAATCAAACAATATGAATATTGAGCATTTACAAGCTGGCAATTATATTCTACGTGTCCAATTTAAAGACGGTATTGCAAACAAACTTTTTACAAAGGAATAATTTAATATGCCAAAAGATTACAACTCAATTTGTACTGAATTAAAGCAAACGAATACAAAATTGATAGCGGTTTCGAAAACAAAACCTAACAAAGCTATACAAGAATTATACGAACTTGGTCAACGTGATTTTGGCGAAAATAAAGTACAAGAACTCGTAGATAAATACGAACAACTACCCAAGGATATTCGTTGGCATTTGATTGGCCATTTGCAAACCAACAAGGTTAAGTACATTGCACCTTTTGTGCATTTAATCCATTCTGTCGACAGCTTAAAATTGTTACTGGAAATAGAAAAACAAGCAGCTAAAGTAGCGAGAAATATTCCTGTTTTACTTCAAATTCATATTGCAGAAGAAGAAACAAAATTTGGACTTGACAAAACTGAAGTCATAGAAATATTAGAATATTATACCGCCCCAAACTCGCCTTTACAACACATTCAAATTGTAGGATTAATGGGCATGGCTACCAATACAGACGATATGAATGTTCGTCAAAAAGAATTTGCCCAGTTAAAGCAATTATTTTTATTTATTAAGCAAGGATACTTATTGAATAAAACTGATTTTACCGAATTATCGATGGGCATGAGCGACGACTACCCTACAGCTATTCAAGAAGGTTCAACCATGGTTAGAATAGGCAGTTTATTGTTTGGCAAACGTTACTAAACTGTCATCTATGTCAAAGGTTTCTTTAATCAAAAAAATTGGGAGTTATGTCTATCCTCTTTTGCTTGAAGAGCGCACAGATTATTTTGGCAAAGTTCATCGCATTGATATCTATCGAAATCAAATCATGTTATCTACGCCTTCAGCAATATATTCTTTTGGAAAGTCCTATTACCCTTTTAGTATCCCATTGAAGCATTTAAAAAATGACATTCCTAAGATCAAATCCTTTTTAATGTTAGGCACAGGACTAGGAAGTGGGCTTCATATATTGCAGCAACAATTCAATACTTATCCTAAGACTACACTGGTCGACTTGAATCAAACATTATTAGATTTGAGCAAACAATATTTTGACTTAAATACGCACCATAACGTAGAATGGATATGCGATGAAGCTTCACACTTCGTGGACAATTGCCATGAAAAATATAACCTTATCGGACTTGATCTTTTTATTGATATGTCCGTCCCGTTGTTTGCCAAATCAGAACAATTTTTATTGAAACTGCATGGACTTTTAAATCAAAATGGCATACTGATATTCAATGTCTTATTTTCAAGTATAAACGAAATGAAAATAGTTGAAGAAAGACTTGAAGTTATTTACAAGGAGGTTACACGACTAAAGCATGACCGGAACAATTTTTATGTTTGTAGACGCTAAGAGATAGCCAATATCTTACGTTTTTTGTTTTTAGCTTTCATTTCTTCAGGTACGCCAGATAAAACACTTTCAGTAAATGCAATAGCTAATTTGTTTTTCGTAAAATATTTATTGGTCACCAAACTAATTTCTCGAACTGGTGCTGGATCTTTAAACATACGTATTTGCGACAATACATCTTCGTGCAAACCTGACATACTCAATTCAGGAATAATAGTGAATCCACCATTGATATCAACCATACGCAAAAGTGACATAATAGAGCCCGAATTGTAGGTAAATGGATTTTGAGCGCCATAAAACTTTTGCTTACCACAAAGATTAATGACCTGAAAACGCATACAATGTTCATCACCCAAAGACCATATTTCATTGGCATCCAAATCTTCTGGAGATAATATTTTTTTAGATAATAATTTGTGGTCTTTGGCTGCATATACAACATAAGGTTCGTGGTACAATACACTTTCCTTCAATGACTTTTCGTACAAAGGCGTACTTAAAATTCCAAAATCCAAATCACCTTCTTTGAGCTTAATAACGATTTGTTCCGTAGACATTTCCGTAATCGTAATATCCAATTGAGGATGTTTTTTTACAAACGACTTCAATGTAAAAGGTACAATACTTGGTGCAACTGTAGGAATAATACCAATATTCAAACTCCCAATCAATTGATCTTTTTGTGTGCTGATCAACTCATCTATTTTATTGCGTTCGAACAATACTTTCTTAGCTTGTTCCAATATTTGTTTCCCCATATCGGTAGCTACGATAGGATGATGATTACGGTCAAATATCTTGATTCCTAGCTCTTCTTCCAATTTTTGAATTTGCATACTCAAGGTTGGTTGAGTTACAAAACATTTCTCTGCAGCGGTAACGAAACTACCGTTACGCTCTACTGCAACGATGTATTCTATTTGTGTTAATGTCATAAGACTATAAGTTTTGACTATAAAATTAGGCCTTTATTATCAATTTTCATAATTTCGCCTATTTATTCTATCTATGTCAAATCAAATCTATCAACAACTTAAAAAACTTGAAGGCGAATATTTCTTATACTCATTGTCAATGGCAGGTCGTTGGCTCAACTATAAACTAATCCATGTAGAAGTAGGTGCTATTGAAGCTACTATAGAAGTTCGCACTGAAATGACTAACCCCAATCAAATGCTACATGGCGGTATGATTGCCATGATTTGTGACGAACTTTGCGGACTTGCTTTTTACAGTACCGGCTGCGAAACGTTTTATACGACTGTAAACTTGGCGGTAGATTATTTGTACAGTGCTCCAATAGGCAGTATAGTTACCGCTAAATCAAGAGTCATACGTAGTGGCAAAAAAATAGCCAATACAGAATGTTATATCTATGACCAAGAAGGGCGAATCATTGCCCACGCGAAATCCAACTTAGTCAATACCGATAAAGAAATTTTCGACCTGACAGTACATCATTCATAAGGAAATAATTATCTTGCAAGCAAATGCTATTGAATAAAAAAATAATTGTCGTATTACCTGCCTACAATGCTGCAAAAACGCTCGAACGCACCTACAACGAAATACCTTTTGACATTGTTGATGAAGTGGTGTTGGTAGACGACAGAAGCAAAGATGATACTGTAGAAGTAGGCAAACGCCTCGGCATTCGGCATATAATCTTACATGATGTCAATAAAGGCTATGGTGGTAATCAAAAAAGCTGCTACAACAAAGCACTAGAACTTGGCGCTGATATTGTGGTCATGCTCCATCCCGATTATCAATATACGCCCAAACTCATTCCATCTATGTGCTACTTGATAGCGCAAGATTTGTATCCAGTCGTATTAGGTTCTCGCATTTTGGGTAAAGGTGCATTGAATGGCGGCATGCCTTTGTACAAATACATTTTTAATCGTTTTTTGACCTTGTCAGAAAATATCATGATAGGTCAAAAGCTCAGTGAATACCATACTGGTTATCGTGCATTTTCAAGAACCGTATTAGAATCTATCAATTATAATGTCAACAACGACGACTTTGTCTTTGACAATGAAATGCTGTCGCAAATTTTTATGAAAAAATTTGAAATAGCTGAAATTACTTGCCCTACTAAATACTTTGAAGATGCTTCAAGTATCAATTTTAGCCGCAGTATGAAATATGGTTTAGGTGTATTGCGTGTTTCATTGACACATCGCTTACATCAATGGGGAATTGTCAAAAATAAATTATACTAAACTCCAAATCGAGGTAAGTGCTGATCTTTTTCTGATAAAACAATATCAGATTCGGGCAACTGCCAATCAATCTGTAAGGTTTCATCTTTGTAATAAATGCCACCTTCCGAAGCTTTATTGTAAAAATTATCGCATTTGTAAAAAAATACGGTGTCGTTTTCAAGCACAGAATAACCATGTGCGAAACCACGTGGCACAAACAATTGTAGTTTATTTTCAGCTGAAAGTTCTACAGCAAAATGCTGACCATATGTCGGTGAATCTTTTCGAATATCAACTGCTACATCCAATACACGACCTTGTAGTACACGTACCAGTTTCGCTTGCGCATGTTCGCCCTGCTGAAAGTGCAAACCCCTCAAAATACCATAATCCGATTTGGCTTGATTGTCCTGCACGAAATTCACTTCTGACCCAACCAACTCAGCAAAACGAAGATGATTAAAACTTTCAAAAAAATAACCCCTGTGGTCTTCGAAAACGGTAGGCTTCAACAGAAAACAACCTTGCAGCGACGTAGCAATAGATTCCATATTGGGCTAAAATAGTTGTTTCAATTCAGATAAACAAGCAATTTCATACGTTGGCGAATCGGTATGTGCCACTTTGTGTGGATTAAAATACACTTGATGCATGCCCGCATTTTTACCTCCAAGTACATCTACATTTAATGCATCGCCTATCATGATACTGTTGTGTGCCTGTGCACCCGTACTTGCAAACGCATATTCAAATATTTCTTTATGCGGCTTCATACTCATGGCTCGTTCGGAAGTAATCATTTGATCAAAATATTGATCGATGCCCGCATTGCGCAATTTTTGCAATTGGGTCAATTCAAATCCATTGGTGATCAAATGCATGCCGTAGCCTTTGGCTTGACAATAATCTAAGACTTCCTTTGCATAAGGAAACAATGCATTTTGCTGAGGCAAAACTACTAGGTAACGCTCACTCATAGCCTTTGCCAATTGTTCGTCATTGATTTTGTATTCCAGCAAAGTTTGCCACATACGCTTCCAGCGTAAATCCTCACGGCTAAGTTTTCCGTTTCTAAATTTCTCCCACAATTTATCGTTGATGATATGATACTCAACATTAAATTGATTAAAGTCTTTAATACCCAACTCATCCAACTTGAATGTATTGTATACATCTTGAAGTGTATGGACCGAATTGGTTTCAAAATCCCATAAGGTATGGTCTAGGTCAAAAAATAAAAAATCGTATTGCGGCATTAGCGTTTTAAAAATTTAGTCGTCGATTTAAATCCTTTTTCAGACATTACATCCACCATATAAATACCCAATGGCAAATCAGCAACATCCAAACTAAAGTTAGAAACACCTTGCGCTGCTTGATGTTGTTTGACTGACAACTTACGACCTTGCTCATCGTAAATAGTCCATACTAAAGCTGTTTGTTGTTCAAAATTCAATTCAAATTTCAAGAATTGTTGCACCGGATTTTCAATAAGTTTTACAGCATCAATATTCAAATTAGGTTGTGAAATAGCTAATGGTGCAACATTGCGCACTATAACGTTTTCCCATATACCTCTTCCATAAGTGCCCGCACGAAGTTTGCCAGTAGGATAAAATATTTCCAAATCACTCACTTGTGTGTTAGGCATTCCAGTTCCGTAATACTGCCAAACTACATCAGAATCTTTTTTATAAAAAACACCAACATCTGTACCGATATAGATATCCATATTTAAGCTATCCGACTCATGATCGATTTGTATACAATTGACAGGTACATTTGGGATATTGTACGAAATATTGGTCCAAGTAGTCCCATTATTCATAGACTTATACACTTTGCTATTTTCGCCGTATCCGACCTTGGTCACATAAATAACATTCGATTGTTTAGGATGCACTTTCACCATCGAAGCATCTTCAAATACACCTGTCGAATCTGGAATTTGTTTGGTACTCCAACTTGCACCTAAGTTGGTTGTCACATACAATTTTTCATTGTAACCCGTATAGATGACATTTGAATTGGAAGGTGCTACATCTAAGATTTCCAATTTCGTATTGTAATTACCTGTAATTGTATCACTGAGTCGAGTCCATGTATCACCCTCATTGGTAGAGCGCCATACATCTGCATAGCCAGCTACCAAGGTTTTATCATCGTTAGGGTCTATTAAGTATGGCGTCACCCAAGCACCTTTATTGGTATCGGCTGATATTTCGTAGTATGTATCATTAACCCATTGGTCGTAGGAACGATACATGGTTCCGCCCCAATAGGTAGTATACATAGTTTGATCGTTGAGCGGATTCACTGCCACTTCCATACCATCACCACCGTTTGTAGCATCCCAACTTGAAGATGAAATTCTTTTACGACCGCCATTGTCTTGCGTACCTCCAATGATAAAAACTGAATCTTGACTTGAATGCGCGATTTTATAAAACTCAGTTATAATTAATCCATCGGATAAATCGGTCCATACATCTGTCAATTCGTTGTACTTATACAATCCACCATCATTGCAATAATAAATATAATTAGGTTGTAAGATATTGACACTGGCAAAACGGTTATCGGCATGCACAGCGGGCAATATGCCGTCGTTATACCAATTCGTAATTTGCATCCAGTTTGTTCCTCCATCTGTAGAACGATGATTTGAAACATACCCACAATAGACAGTATTTTTATATAATTGTGAAAACTGTAGCATTGAATTATCATCGATATTATTATTTTTCAATACAAATGCTGTATTGGCTCCATCCGTTGACAAATAAAAATCATCTAAATTAGTTGCAAAACCTACATAGTTTGAATCAGCTGGTGTGACTGAGATCTCAATATCGGTACCTGTGCCAAAACTCGTTCTAGCTAACCACGTCTGCCCCCTATCGGTAGAGCGATGCAATTCGTTGGACCCGGCAATGTACATGGTAGCAGGATGAAAAGGTTTAAACTCAATATCTCTGCAAAGTCCATTTCGGATTTTAGTCCAAGTTGCTCCAGCGTCAGATGTTTTCCATAGCCCATCCGATTGACCACTATACAATACATTGTTGCTATCAGGATGAGCGATCAGTTTATGATACACAATTTGTTGAGTATAATAGCCCGACTGAGGCGTTGGAGTCCAGGTTTGTCCTCCGTTTGTAGACTTATACACACCCAAACCATAGTGCCACCATCCGTCTTTTAAGCCAACAGTGATATACAAAATGGAAGGATTTACTTTATCAACTACAATATTACCTACACTACAATACGGAAGCTGATCACCAAGAGGGGTC
>JBILCF010000165.1:0-6648 GCA_044353325.1 Chitinophagaceae bacterium
CAACAAAATTGAAAATTTAGGCGCATTTGGTTTGTTGTCATCAACTTATCCTGCTGATACTTCTGCTTATTATTGTTGGTCATCTGGTCGATTTCCTTATATGTTCAAAGCTAAATTAAAACTTGCAAGTGGTAATTCTGATACGGTTTATTTCGCCAATATTCACGCAAAGGCAAGTAATACAACCTCTGATTATAACCGAAGAGTTTGTGCTGTTGAACACTTGACAGATAGTTTGAATGGTTTATTCCCATCAAAGAAAATTGTAGTATTGGGCGATTTTAACGACTATTTGGATGGAACTTCAGTTGTAGGTCAAAGCGTATCACCTTATCAGTATTTACTTTCAAATGGTTTTACAGGGTTGACATTGCCAAGTTTATTCGCTGGTCAGTCTACTTTTGTAGGTTCTGTTGATCATATGATAGACAATGTTGTTTATTCCAATACAATGCAACCTTTCACGGTTGATAGCAGTACTTTTGTTTTTACTGAATCGCAAAATTATATCACCAACTATGTCAATACAACCTCTGACCATTTTCCTTTGATGAGTTATTTTAAGTTTAATTTCCCGAATCAAATTGATGCTATTTATTTTGAAGCTCAACATGTAAATAGATGTATCATAGTTAATCCAACTCAAGGAAATTTACATATTTTCCCGAATTCAAATGAACATGCAGGCGTTTGGACTATTACATTGACTGATTTAGCTGGCAAAATACTGTATTCAAAGCCTATTATATTGGGTAATCATGGTTACAGTGAAGAATTTTCATATATTCAATCAGGTATGTATTTGGTTCATTTACAGCAAGATAAGCATACTGAAACCCATAAATGGCTTATTCAACATTAGAATTTGTGCTGTAAAAATGTTAATTTGAGTTATCCACAGCTTTTTTTTAGTAACATTCTCTTAGTGAAAGTACGACTTATTAAATTTACTTTTGTGCCTTATTTAACAATATGTCAAAAACATTAACCTTTCTTTTGCTTTTTGCTTCTTTGATTGTATCAGCTCAAACTGGACTAATCAAAGGTAAAGTCATTCATTCCGATACCAAGCTTCCTTACAATGAAGTATCAGTCACATTACCGACTGCTAAAGTTACGACAGTTACCAATGCTGAAGGGGAATATCAGTTTAGCGCTATCCCGTTTGGATCTTACGATGTGAGTTTTTCTATCAATGGAGATGTTGTTGATCAAATTAACATTACAGTTTCTAGCCAATTGACACAAGTTGAAGTGGTTGAGCTTGCAACTGTTGTGTTAAATTCTAACAATTATGCATTAGATAATTCAGCATCCAATGTTGAAGATGCTGGAAGTGTCGATGATAATTCGGCAAGTTCTGGAGGTCAAAATATCTCAAGTGTATTGAGTGCAGCCCAGGATGCTTACTTGTCTGCCGCTACATTTGGTTGGGGCCAATTTTTCTACCGTTTACGTGGCTATGAAAATGACAATAACGTCCTTTACATGAATGGTGTGCCAATGAATGACCTTGAAGAAGGCGGTGTATTCTTTAATTCATGGAGTGGATTAAATGATGTATTTCGTGGTCGAAGCTTAAATCTAGGTTTGGCTCCCAATGAGAATAATTTCGGTGGTTTTGGCTTAAATACAACTTTAGATGCTACTGCATCTAATCAACGCAAAGGCACTCGTTTGACTTATACTGCTACGAATAGATCATATCGTAATCGAATTATGCTTACACACAATTCTGGTTTGATGAAGAATGGATGGGCATATTCATTCTCAGTTTCACGTAGATGGGCACAAGAAGGTCCTATCAGAGGAACTTTTTTTGATGCATTAAGTTATTATGGATCAGTTGAAAAAAGATTCAAAAATCATGGTATCAACTTAATGGTAGTTGGCGCTCCTACTAAACGTGGCAAGGCAGGTCCGGCTACTGAAGAAATGTTTGATTTGGCAGGCACAAATTATTACAATCCTTATTGGGGCTTTCAAGATGGGAAAATGCGCAACTCAAGAGTGTTAAATTCACATATGCCATTAATCGTGTTATCGCATGATGCCAAACTCAATTCGCGTACCATTCTCACTTCAGCAGTTTCTTATCAGTTTGGTGAAACTTCAACTACAGGTATTGATTGGTTTAATGGTGCTGATCCTCGCCCTGATTATTATCGATATTTACCTAGCTTTGTCGATTCGCCTTCTGTAGCAAAAGAATTGACTGATAGAATTAAAGCAAATCCTGATCAGTTTTTGCAAACCAAATGGGATGACTTCTACGAAGCTAATAGATTGAATAGAATGGCTGGAATTGGAAGATCAACTTATATTGTTAATTCAACTGTTGAAGGGACTAGAAAAACGAATATTGCAGTTAACCTTGAAAGTGCAGTGAATGATCATGCTACATTTTATACAGGGGTAAGTTTTCAAAACCAAGTCAATCATAATTTTTTACGTGTAGAAGATTTAATGGGTGGTGAATATTGGGAGAATTTAAATCAATTTGCAGCACGTTCATTTAATGGTGTGCCAGATGCTGATAAAATCAATTTGCTCGATAAAGATATTAAACGCAAAGAAGGGGATTCATACGGATATGATTATCATATTCATTTCTCCAAAGCTGCTTGGTTTGCTCAAGGAGTATTTAATTTCAATAAGTTTGATTTCTTTTTGGCTGGTGAATTGGGTTACACAAATTTCTATCGAGTAGGCAACTACAAGTCAGGGTTGTATCCTATGACATCTTTTGGTAAATCTGCTGTCAATAATTTTTTAACATATAGAGGTAAAGGAGGTTTTACGTACAAATTGAATGGACGAAATTACTTGTATGTCAATGGGGCTGTTGGTACTCGAGCGCCTTTTGTTGATAATGTAATATTATCCCCGCGTACTAGAAATTCAATGATTTCTAACCCGACCCTTGAAAGAGTATCTAGTTTTGAAGCAGGATATCTACTACGCTCTCCAAACGTAAAAGGTCGTTTTACTGTTTTTGCAACGGACGTTAAAGATGCTGCAGATATTAAACGTTTTTTCAATGATGATGATTTGTCTTTTGTCAACATGGCGCTTCAAGGCATAAACAAACGATATACTGGGGTAGAATTAGGTGCTGAAATTAAAATATCACCATCTTTTAAATTAAACCTTGCTGGTGCGTTTACACAAGCTTTTTATACTAGTCGCCCTTATATCAATATTTATGTTGACAATGATACTCTGGCTTCCAACAATATTTTACAAGAAGTATCTACTGGAACAGACACCGTATACATGAAAAACTACTATGTGCCCTCAGGTCCACAAGCATCTTTTCAAGCACAATTGCGTTACAATTCTAAAAAGTTTTGGTTTGCGTCAATTTCATTTAATTATTTAGCCAACAACTATATGGATTTTGCACCCACAAGACGAACTAAAAATGGAGTCGATTTAGTAGAACCTGAGTCCTCTCAATGGAATTCAATCATAGACCAAGAAATGTTGCCAAATTTTTATACTGTTGACTTGTTTGGAGGAAAGTCATTTAAAGTCAATAAATATGTTAAAAAAGCAAGTAGCCAAATGTATCTTAACCTGAATATTGGGTTGTCCAATGTACTCAACAATAGAAATATTAAACAATATGGCTTTGAAAATCTACGTTTCAATAACGAAAATCCTGATTGGTTTCCACCTAAGTATGCCAGTGCTTTAGGTATTCAATACTTTATCAATCTTAATTTGCGATTCTAATTTAACACAAACAATTACATAAAAAATCATATCCTTTAAACATGAAAAAAATAATATTCTCAGCAATAGTCTTGATAAGCTTATCCATGCTTACCATTACTTCATGTGTCAAACAAAAGTTTGATGCACCGCCAGATGCATCAAATGTAGATCCTAATTTGCCTGTCAATAGCAGCATTTGGTATCTTAAAAACACCTTGTATACTGGACAACCAACTTTGATTGATACAGATTTGACCATTTCAGGTATTGTAATAGCTGATGATCGTTCAGGTAACTTTTACAAACAAATCGTAATACAAGATACATCTAGTGGTATTGCAGTGTTATTAGGTCGTAATTCTTTGTATACTGATTATCCAATAGGTCGTAAAGTATACATCAAATGTAAAGGTTTGTATATAGGTGAATACAATGGATTCGTACAATTGGGTTATTTACCTGATAATTCAAATTCATTGAGTGATATTCCTACAAACTTGATTACAAAGTATGTTGTAAAGGCTAACTATCCAAATGTTGTTGCTCCTCGTGTTATACCCATTACTCAAATTAAAACTTTGAATGCAACAAACAAAAAATGGATTGGTACACTGATTCAGTTTGATAGTGTAGAAGTCACACAAGCTCAAGCTGGCGGACCATATGCTCAAGATGCAAGTATATCTTCTGGAACCGATAGAACCGTAATGGATTGTGCAGGTACTTCTATCATTATGCGTAACAGTGGATATTCATTGTTTAGAAATTATCCAATGCCAACAGGAAAAGGTTCTATGACTTCTGTAATGTCTGTTTATGGTACAACTGTACAAATGTTACTTCGTGACACTTCGGATTTAAAAATGAATGCACCTCGTTGCAATGGTATAGTGATTGCTCCATCTCAAGATATTACTATTGATAGCTTGCGAAAAATGTTTAATGGTACAGGTATCATGTTAGGGAATTATAAAATACATGGTGTAGTTACATCTAGTTTCAAGGACAGTAACATCTCTAAAGGAAGTTTATATCTTCAAGATGAAAGTGGACGTGGGATAAACATTTACTATGGAGGGACAATTTCTTATAAACTTGGAGACTCATTGAGCATTGATGTTTCAGGTGATTCATTGATTTTATATAGAGGTTTGCTAGAAATAGATAAAGCTTCATCTAAAACAACATTAGTTGGATCTAACAAAACTATCATTCCTGTAGCAGTTACGATTCAAGATTTATTACAAGACTTAGCTAATCCAAGTGCAAAGGCTCGAATCTACGAAAGTCGATTGGTTAGAATTACAGGATGCACAATTACAGGAGCTACTGCTTTTTACAATGGCTCGAAAACAATAACAGATGCAACTGGTAATATGGTCATGTATTCTCGTAATTCTCCGCCATATACAACTACAACTTTTCCAACCACACCTGTAACAATTACAGCTATTGCATCAATTTTCAATTCGCCTCAGGTTTTGTTGCGTTCATTAGCTGATGTAACACCATAATTCAATATTTTTACTTCAAACACTTTAAATACTTTATCATGAAAAAAATAATTTTATCATTAATCACAGTTTTTACTTTGCATACTGTTCAAGCTCAAACTCCTTTTTCCTTAAGTGGTACGACCTATACTCAAACCTTTGATAATATTGGATCAGGTTTGCCTATCGGTTGGAGAGTAGATACTTTGGTGAACAAAAATGCAGGATTGGGCAACGATGCTATCAGTCGATTTGCAAGCGCAATAGCACCTTGGTCAAATACAAGCAGGGGCTTTAAAAATATTGCTTCAGCAGACGGTTTAACTGCAGGTTCTACGAGTACAGATCAATCTACTAGCACGGACCGTGCGCTTGGTTTACGCCAAGTAAGTGCAACAGGTTGGGATGATAAAGATAGCCTCACTTCAATCTCTTTTTATATCGCAAATACAGCAGGATTAAATACATTTAATCTTCAATTTAAACTTCAGTCTTTGCATACCACTGCAAAACGCTATCACAATTGGATTGTACAATATGGTATTGGTACATCACCAGCTACATTTACAACAGTAGCTACTACACCTGCAGTAGTAACAATGGACAGTAATTTTTCTAACACAACTGTTACGGCTAATTTTGGCGCAGCTATAGATAATCAAAATCAACCTGTTTGGATACGTATAATGCCTTCTGATACAACTATGGGTTCAGGCAGTCGACCAATGGTAGGTCTTGATGATTTTAATTTGACTTGGACTGGAACTGCTGTAAACAATACGCCTCAAGTAGTTACGTATATACCTTCTGCTGGTCAAATGAATGTTCCTGTTGCAACAACGAGTTTAAGCATTGAGTTTGATAAGAATATTACAATTGGTACAGGAAATGTAACTGTCAATAATATTACTGATGCTACGAATCAAGTTATTGCTGCAGGTAGCTGTACAGCTGCTGGTATGGTTGTTACTATTCCAGGTGTGACATTATTAACTGGTAAACAATATGCTGTTCAATACGATTCAACTTGTTTTAAATGGAATACATTTTCTTGTCTTGGTGTATACAATAATACAAGTTGGACTTTCATGACTGAATTACCTGTATTGCCTCCGGTTACAACGTTGAATGAATCTTTCGTTGGCTGTAATGCCCCTATGTTTGGTATGTTTAAAGAGTTTAACACATTAGGTGCTCAAACATGGCGTTGTTCAAATTTTGGTCGTAATGATACGGATGCCGTATACATGAATGGTTTTGCTGCAGGTGCGACTCAAGATAACGAAGATTGGTTGATTTCTCCACCATTGGATTTATCATCTATGGCAGCACCTTATTTACATTTTTGGAGCAAAAAACGTTTCTCAGGTACAAATACAAAAGAAGTTTTTGTAAGTAACAATTTTGCCGGAGATCCAAATACTGCAACTTGGAA
>JBILCF010000166.1:0-6647 GCA_044353325.1 Chitinophagaceae bacterium
TACTACTGACGACATAACTTGTACGATCCCATTTCTTCTTTTTTAGGATTCGCCCCATCATTTTTTCGCTTTCGCCTAAGGCATAAATTTCAGCATTATCAAAAAAATTGACACCTTGATCATATGCATGTGACATAAGCTGTTCGGCGCGTTTATCATCAATTTGTTTATGAAAACTAACCCAACTGCCAAAAGATAAGGCACTGACTTGTAATCCCGATTTACCCAAACGACGATATTGCATAGTATAATTTGTTTTAGTGTGCTAAAGTACACTATACATCAAACAATGTATAACTCTAGTCTGTTTTAAATCTTATATCCTATTCGCATTCCTTATGACTACCATCGCAATAAGGAGGATTTTTGGATTGCTTACATTGACAAAACCAAACTTCCTTGTCCTCTTCAAATTTCACAACCATGGGTTTAAATGGCATTCCTTCAATGGCTTTATGTTTACCATCGCAAAATGGTTGTTTTTCACTTAGTCCACATGTACACCATGCATAATTTTTATCTTTTTCAACTTGTATTCCTGCCGGAAATCGTTCTGCTACTTTTGGTTTTTCCATTATTGTATTTTTTGAATAGCATAAATGTACAAATTTTTTTTTATAATGTATATTTACCGCATGCAGGCGCTATCTATCATCATTGTTGTCAAGAACGAAGCACACAATATAGCTCGTTGTATCGCGCCATTGCTGCAACTCAGCAATGATATCATAGTAGCGGACAACGGAAGTGAAGATGGTACACAAGCCATTGCCGCCCAAGCAGGAGCAAAAGTTATGACAATAACGTGGAAAGGGTATTCCGCTACGAAAAATGAAGCCAACTCGTTTGCCGCGAATGACTGGATACTGAGTCTCGATGCCGATGAGGTATTGAACGAGGAATTGGTCAAGGATATCCAACGCGTTTGTTCAAGTCCACTTTCAACTGAAACCGTTTTTGCTATTCAACGTAAATTGGTATATGAAGGCCGTTTGCTTAAACATGGTGCTGTAGGCAAAGAATTTAGGATACGATTATTTAATCGTAACAATGCGGAATGGAATCAACAAGTCGTACATGAAAAATTGGTCTTTGCTCAAACCCCAAAAGTCCACAAACTGAAAGGATTTGCTTGGCATTATAGTTATAAAGATGAAGCCGACCACAAACAAAGGTTGCAACAATATGCACTATTGGCTGCAAAGCAGATGAAAGCGAGAGGTAAAAAACGGAATTTATTTAAACAAAGTACAAGTCCAATATTTGGTTTTTTTAAAAACTATATTTGTAGGTTAGGATTTATAGATGGTCGTGCAGGATTGAAATTCGCATTGAATGAAATGAATTATACCTATCAAAAATATGCGCTTTTGAGTAAAATTTAAGTGCATAAAAACAATCCCTTCTAAACTTGATTTTTGGGAAAATCAAAAAATTCAAATTGTGGTTTGACTAGCGGATAATCTTCCCATCGGTCGGTATCAAATCGAAAGCAAACCATACCGCAAGTCGGAATATTATCGGTAATATGCCCACCAAGTTGATTTACAAAATCTGTAATACCATTGTTGTGACAGACTACCATGATATTGTTATATGCATTGTCAATGCCAAAAATTACTTCTTGAATGGTAGCTGGCGAAGCATGATAAAGTCTATCTACCCACATTATTTTTTGCTCTGGAAACTTAAGTTCTGAAGCTATTAAAACTGTAGTTTGTACAGTACGTTTAGCTGTACTCGATACGATCAAATCTGGTCTGTATTTGCGGTAATACAAACGTTCTCCCATCATAGGAGCGTCTCGCATTCCACGCTGATTGAGTTCGCGGTCTATGTCTTTTAAATACAGATTGCTCCAATCCGATTTGGCATGTCTGCAAATAAGTAGTGTTTTCATTTCTATTGTAAAATTAGATGATTTTTCTTAAAACATCGAAATTTGAAAATACATACTTAGTTTTGCAACATGGATCAAACACCCACAAACCCCGAAGAACAAGCTGCAGAAGAACAAAAAGACGGTATTAAGCCCGAAGTCTTGATGGAACTCGTGACCATGAAAATGCCGTTTGGCAAATTCAGGGGTATCATTCTGTGCGATTTGCCTGTGAGCTATTTGGAATGGTTTATGCGCAAAGGTGGGTTTCCGCGCGGAAAGCTAGGCTTTATGTTGGGTACACTCTACGAAATCAAACTCAATGGTTTGGAGTATTTGCTCGACCCATTGCGAAAAAAGGAATAATGCCGATTCAACTCTGAGTTACAATTCAAGAAAAAGTCATCTAACTTTTAAATGCTTTCTAAAACAATTAAGATTTATTGCCTTTCGAAACTTCGTATAGATTTAAATTTTCCACTTTTTTCACCGATGTAAAATCGGTACAGGCTTGATAAAAAGTGGAGCAAAAAATCAAGGCTGTCCCTGTATGAACTTTGCGTTTCAAATATTTTGAATAAATTTTTGATTCAAATGGCATAAAAAAACGCTCCAAAGAGCGTTTGAATTATGTATAGAAAAAGATTGACTATTTATTTTTCTTCTTCACTTTTACGTTCAAAATACGAATATTTTCAGCTGGTCTATCGCTGGTATTGCGAGGCATACTAGATATTGCATCGACAACATCTTGACCTTTTACAATTTGTCCATAGACGGTATAGCCCGCATCCAAATGTGGTGTACCACCAATAGTTTTGTAATCTTTACGTGCTTGCTCACTGTATTTTTGTCCAATGCGTGCTTCCATTTGATCGAGTTCAGCATCGGTAAAGGTTTTGCCTACTACGATATAAAATTGACAACCACTTGATGCTTTCTCAGGATTATTGTCACGTGCAGCAGCTAAAGCTCCTTTTTTGTGGTAATACTTCGGCAACATAAATTCGGCTGGTACTTTGTATCCAACATCGCCATTGCCCAACATTTGACCATCTACTGCATTTTTACTTTCAGGATCGCCGCCTTGAATCATAAAACTAGGTATGATTCTATGAAAAAGCAAACTATCATAAAAGCCTTCGTTGGCCAATTTGAGGAAGTTTTCGGCATGTTTGGGTACATCATTGTACACTTCAAGGGTAAAGGTGCCCTTGTTGGTTTCCATTTCTACAAATTTATTTTTGTTCTTTTTAGCAAAGGCCATTCCGACAAGCAAAACCAAAAACAAGGTTGAGGTAAATTTTTTCATGGCGCAAAAGTACAACATAATTTTAAGTTTTTTATGCCCTCCAAATCAGCGTTTTACGGTTTGTAATCCATACTGTACATTTGCGCAAAATGTTTACAGGTTCATGCGTGTATTTTATGATTTAGAAAATTTGCCCCAGTTTGAAAAACCTGTATTGACGATTGGCACATTTGATGGTGTGCACCAAGGACATCGGGTGATACTTGACAGAATCATTCAAAAAGCCAAATCCATAGGTGGTGAAACCGTTTTGCTGACATTTGACCCACATCCTCGAATGGTGATAGGACAAGGAAAGCAAATTGAATTGATCCAAACATTAGTCGAAAAAATACAAACTCTCTCGGCTTTAGGCATTGACAATTTAGTTGTGGTGCCATTTACACTAGCTTTTGCAGCACAATCGGCCGAAGAATATATTCGAGATTTTTTGGTCAATCATTTTCATCCGCATACCATCATTATTGGTTATGATCATCAGTTTGGCAAAGGTCGTTTGGGCGATTATCATTTGTTAGAATCTCAAAAACATCTGTACAATTATCAGCTCGAAGAAATATCGGTACAAGAACTTAAAGACAGTGCGATCTCTTCTACACGTATACGACAAGCCTTGCAGCAAGGCGATGTCAAAACAGCGGCAGCGTTTTTAGGACAGCCCTTTACTTTTAGTGGCTTAGTGGTGGATGGCGACAAACGAGGCAGAACCATAGGTTTTCCTACGGCAAATATTGTAGTGCAAGATGCATACAAATTGATACCTGCTACGGGTGTTTATGCGGTGCAAGTGAAGCACGCCTCACATACCTACGGTGGCATGATGAATATTGGATACCGACCTACTATTGATAGCGATAAAGTATTAAAAATTGAGGTGCATCTCTTTGACTTTGATGCCGACCTCTATGGACAAACTATTGAAGTAGCTTGTGTAGACAAAATCCGTGATGAGCAAAAATTTGATGGACTTGAAAAGTTGATACAACAATTGCATGCAGATAAAGAAACAGCTAAATTGATGTTTAATCTGTAACAACAATGCTTGAACTCTTTAATTTTGAAAGTGTGTTGTGAAGTGAAATACGGATAAGAATATCATTTCGTTTTTAGAATTGATTTTAAATATTACTATACTTTGAAGTAGGTTATTGTTTTAAAAATTGTTTTGAATATTGTTGTTTATTTGATTGTATATGTAAAATGTAACTTCCAGGTGCTAACGAGGAAATGTCAATTCCTTGTTCTTCAAGATTTTCAATATATTGATCTTTTAAGCATGTTTTACCTTCTTGGTTTATAATTTTATATTTTATTGTTGCACCATTTTTAGAATCTTTTATTTGCACATACAATTGACCAGTATTTGGATTTGGATAAAGTTTAATAGTATTAGGATTCGTATTTAATTCATTAATACCTAAAGGTGCTACACCGATACTAACTATGTATGTAGCTAATGGTTGTCCACTGCAGCTCATAGAATTTGTAGGAGGAGAAACTACCCAACCATGTAGAAAAAGTTCACTACCTTTTAAAAAAAAATCAATTGGACTGTCATCACCTGTATTTCCTATAGTATATTTTCCTACCAAGTTTGCTTGTGTATCAATCATTCCTATCCATGTATTGTTATTACTAATTGGTCCTGTTCTAGGATCCATATCGGCACCACCTCCTCTTGAGTACGCTGTTACCCATACATGACCATTATGCCAAATGGCATCAACAATACTCATTTCCTCTGTATAATATCCTGCTTGCTTATTGCCATAAGCTTTAGAATTTACTATATTACCGAGAGTATCTAGTTTTACAACCCAAACATTCATGCTAGAATCAGCAGTTTGGTATTGAACATCCAAATCACCATATTGGCTATTCCCTATTACATAGATATGTTTTTCTATTGGGTCTACCAAACATTTTCTAATATCATTCAGGCCACTACTACCAAACCGTCGAGCCCATATTGTATTTTTATTGCTGTCTATACAATAGACCAATACATCAGTTACCCCTCTAGCTAGATTTCCTAGCATTTCGCTATTGGTACCAGCCGTAATTATTCCTACTACAAACATATTTGGTGTTACTTCTTCTATACTAAATCCACCTTCAGCTGAATTTCCACTGAAAACTCTAATCCAAACTATATTCAAATTGGTATCAAGCTTAGCAGCCCAAACATCATTGTCCAGCCCACCAAACGAAGGATGGGTAAAATCATAGTCATTTGCTAAAGTTTCGCCACATAAATACAAATATCCATCAGTACTGAGTATCGTAGAACGCATATCACTACCATTACTACCTCCAAAAGTATTACCATCTAGTATATTTCCAGATGTATCGACTTTTATTACCCATATTTCTTTTGCAGAATAAGAGTGCCCATAAGGTACATCCCCATCTTTACTACTAGTCGTGCCAGTTAAAACCAAATTCCCGCTGGGTAGTTCTTTTATTGAAAAAATCCAATCATCTTCACTACCCCCTATTTGTTTACTCCAAAGTGTATCAAATTGTGCATTAAGTTTATACAAGAGTACATCATATTGAGTGTTAGCACCCGTTCCAATTAAAACTGGTCTTATTGCATAGAAGTTTCCACTACTGTGGGCTTCCATATTCCAATACCATTGATATAAATTTAAACCTTCAGGAGGGTTACCATCATACACACACTTCTTATCTTTAAAGTATACACTATGCTTTATATCAGGTTGTGCACCAGCCTTCAAGCACATCAATAGGCCAATAAATAAAAGTAGTTTTTTCATGTAATATCAATATTTGCCAATACAGTCTTTTAACCCACTTCATCTAAATTTCATTGAGTTTGGTTAAAAATTCTTCTGTGAAAATATTGAATAATGTCTAAACCCCATGCATTTTTAACAATAAATCTAGAAAGAGCAGTTGATGAGAATAAGTCAAAGTGGATAGTTTATTTCATTTTCTTTTTCATTTTGCCTTTTTTGGGCATCATTTGGCTGAGTTGCTTTGTGGCTTCTTGTGCGCCATGCACATTTTGAGTGGAGGCTGCTTTGCAGTGTTTAAAAAAATCGAGGGCTGAGCGCACACTTTCTTGTTCGAGTGCTATGACAGTGTTTTGGACTGCATCTTGTACCTTGGTGAGTTGTATCAATACATCGCTGAGGTAATTAAAATCCTGTACATCCTGTTCGAAAGCAGCCATATTAAAATAGGGCGGTAACAAATGCTGATTTTGTTGTGCCAATACCTGAGCCGTTTGCACAAAAGTTTGAGCTGTGGTGCCAAGTCGGAGGTGTTGTCGTTTTTCTTTTGCCGTCAGTTGGACGAGGAAATCCATAGAAGTTTCGAGGGCTGCAATTTGATTGAGTAGGTCTTGACGTTTGGATGCGTCCAAACCTATAGTAAGGTTAGCATAAGACATATTAGTAGATTATTTCATACCAAAAATACTGAAAAAAG
>JBILCF010000036.1:0-18345 GCA_044353325.1 Chitinophagaceae bacterium
AGCCAACAGATAGCGAAATCGGTCAGTTGATACGTAGGATTTTGAAAGGCGAACGCAAGGCTGATCATAAAACCTTAGCTGGTTTGTTTGTGGCAGACCGTTTAGATCATATCCTCGATACAGAAAAAGGCTTGCTTAAACAATTGAACGATGGCTATCATGTCATTACAGACCGATATTATTTTTCATCATATGCTTACCATTCTACACATATGGATATGGATTGGGTTATAGCAGCCAATAGCATGAGCGCCGATTTACTGCGACCAACTGCAACTATTTTTGTAGATGTAGCCCCTGAAATATGTATCGAACGTATTCAAAAATCGCGGGCCAATATCGAATTGTTTGAAACCTTGGATTTACTCAAAGCTATTCGAAGCAATTACCTCACTGCATTTGAAAAATTGGAAGGACAAGAAAATGTCGTACACATTGATGGAAATCGCGATATGGCCGTTGTAGCTGAGGATATCTTTGCGTATGTCAACACCTTATTGGTATAATATTGTTTAGATTTGAAATAAAGTAGAAGGCATATTCGCATTATGCGGGTTTGAAAATTATCTTTGCAAAAATTACTTCATTTCATGACTCCAAAATACAAACGCATTCTGCTTAAATTATCGGGTGAAAGCCTTATGGGTGACAAATCCTACGGTATGGATCCCAACATGTTGGCCCAATATGCCCACGACATCAAATCGATCATTGATATGGGTGTACAAGTAGCCTTGGTCATTGGCGGTGGCAACATATACAGAGGCATGAATGAAAAAGAAACAGGCATAGAGCGCGCTCAAGGCGATTATATGGGCATGTTGGCAACCGTTATCAATGGTATAGCCATGCAGAGTATGCTTGAGAAAGTGGGCGTTCAAACTCGCTTACAAAGCGCCATCAAAATGGATCAAGTAGCCGAGCCATTTATCCGACGCAGAGCTATTCGCCATTTGGAAAAAGGCCGTGTAGTTATTTTTGGTGCAGGTACAGGCAACCCTTATTTTACCACAGATACAGCAGGCTCATTGCGCGCTGTAGAAATCAATGCCGATGCAATACTTAAAGGCACTCGTGTAGATGGTATTTACGATAGTGATCCCGAAAAAAATCCAGATGCTGTAAAGTTTGATACTTTAACCTTTAGCGATGCCATATCTAAAAATCTTAAGGTAATGGATATGACAGCTTTCACATTGTGTCAAGAAAACAAAATGCCTATCGTAGTATTTGATATGAATACGTCTGGCAATTTGAAAGAAATCGTTTGCGGCGGTGCTTTAGGAACTGTAGTGAAAGATTAGGGTTGCAATAGTTGTCGATTTATCTTAAAAACATTCTGTCATTAAATAATCCCTTCTTCGGAGGGGATTTTTCATTTTATGATTTGATAAATGCAATTCGGAGCCAAGCATTCATTCTTTATTCAACCCTCTCCACGAAGGCTATGCCTTCGTGGCTACTATATTCTTAACAGGCTTTGCCTAGTATTAGCTTCATCAATGTAAAAGACGATGAAAGCTAGCCGAGTCTGTCGTGGAAATCCTTTGGCTCGGCTCTGCGAGACAAAGATTGGAACAAAGGCTCGACGTAGATGAAGAATGTAATTGAGCTGCGCTCCAAAATGTATTATATGTTTTCCAAAGGGATATCAATCATGACGGTAGTGCCATTGCCAATACTCGAATCGAAATGGACATGACCATTGAGATATTCTACGCGCGATGTAATATTTTTTAATCCCATCCCGGCTTTGTCTCCTAAGGTATTGATATCAAATCCACGGCCATTGTCTTCGACCATAATGTGGAGTTCAGTTTGCTCATGGAGCAATTGTATCGTAATTTCCGTAGCATCTGCGTGTTTGATGATATTGTTGACCAGCTCTTGCAATACACGATAAACAACTGTCTCTATATTTTCATCCAAACGATTTTTTAATCCATGGACTACTAAATTTATTTTTAACTTTTCGCTACCCATACGATGTACAAAATCTCGCACTGCCGCCACAAGCCCAGACTTTAATAAGGCATTGGGTACCATGCTATGCGAAACAGCCCGCACTTCATTGGCTGCATCTTTGATTAGATCAAATGCATTGCGAAGGGAATCGTTTAGTTTGCTATCCTCAGGTACTTGATCCATAAAATGTTCCAATTGCATTTTGGCATCCGTCATGGTTTGGGCTACGCCATCGTGCAAATCACGGGCTATGCGCAAGCGTTCTTTTTCTTCGGCTTCGATGATGGATTTGCTTCGCAATTCTTTCTCCACTATAATGGCATCATCAATTTCCTTTTGTTTCTTGCTGCGCAAATAGGATAGATACGTATACATTGTCAATCCCAACAACAAGACCACACTCAGAAAAATAATGAGCATAATGCGTTGTCGACTTTCTTTGACATCATTGTCTTTTTTTAAAATTTCGATTTGTTGTATACGTTGGCTCGTTTCGTATTTGGTTTGGAGTTCATTGATTTGTTTGCTTCGCTTTTCGTTGAACAACTCTTCGTTTAGGTTCGAATATTTGACATGGTATTCGTAAGCTTTTTGACTCTGACCACTACTGGCATATAAGGCTGCAAGTTTCTTGTAACAGTCTGCTGCTAAATCTTTGTATTTAATTTGTTCTGCTATAGCTATACATTGTAGCCAATATTTTTCTGATGTTGTAGTATGTTGCTGTAAGGATTCGTATTCGGCAAGGCTATAAAGTGATAGTGCTGCGGCATTGGTGTCTTTAAAACGCAACCTGATGTCCAATGATTTTAATTGTAACTCTGTAGCCAACTAATATCGACGTATAGCAGCGTATGAAACCGATGCATAATCCATGGTATAGGATACGCCTATGGAATCTTGCACTTGGACATAGATGGTTTGGGCTTGTTTAAAATATTCTATAGCTTTATTGTGATCGGCTTGATCTTGTGCTAAGATGCCTTGGTTGTTGATTGCAGTAGCCATGACGCCTTTTTCATCTAAGGTATAGGCCAGTTCATAAGCATCTTTAAATACGGCTAAGGCCAAAGAATCTTGTTGTTGTCTTCGGTAAAATATACCCAATTCATTATTTACTTTGGCTTTGCCCAATGGATAGTTTGCCGCTTCGAATAGCTGTATAGCTGACAAATAAAACTGTAAAGTTTGTTGATATTCGCCAGCAAAATAACTAGTAAGTCCTTTCAGAAATGTAGCATCAGCTTCTGATTTTTT
The DNA here is from genome assembly GCA_044353325.1 of Chitinophagaceae bacterium. Classification (GTDB taxonomy): domain Bacteria; phylum Bacteroidota; class Bacteroidia; order Chitinophagales; family Chitinophagaceae; genus OLB11. The sequence continues at coordinate 3,223 of JBILCF010000036.1, forward strand.
ATCCTTGGATGTTTTGGCTATGGCAATGACTTCATCGCACAGGCGCGTGCAATTGGCGTAATCCTTATTTTGAATAGAAGCTGCTATGCGCAGTAAACTATCAACTTTGTGTACATCGTTTGCATACTTATGTATGACACTATCTGCTAAGGATTGTGCATGAAGTGAATTGGATAAAAATATTAAAATCAATAATCCAAGTAAACGCATGTGAGTTTATTGTTTCACAAACTTACGACTTACTTTCCCATTTTTGGTTTGAATATCTAGAATATACACACCCGTTTGAATTGCCGATACATCAACTAAACCTACTTGTCCTTGTTGGACAAGTTTACCTTGTATATCTTTCAATGTATATTGAGCTTGTGCATCTAATTTGCTCACAATACGAACAACATCAGTAGCAGGATTTGGGAAAAGTTCAATACTAGATTCTAAATCATGATCGATAACTGCAAGCGATATAAGATTTGGATTTTTTGTTACAGTTCCTGATTCGTTCAACAACCAATTGACTGGATCAAAAGAAATATTGGTGATGTCTTTTGCTGTAGGAATGACAAACGTGTTGGTATTTTGTGTAATGTCAATTTTGATTGTTGTATCACCACTGGGACTTGAGCATTTGATTTCCAACGGAGTTTTAAACAATGGTGTAGCAGTAGACGAAGTGGTATGAGTGATTTTTAAAAACAAGTTGGTCCCATTAGAAAAATATTCGCCTGAAAACGTTGGATAACCTTCACCATACAACCATTGATTAAAATAATCGGATAAATTTTGACCTGTAAATGCTTCCAATGATGCTTTTAAATCGTCGATGCTAGCCGTTGAAAAAGCAAATTGATTTAAATAATTTTTCAGTCCTGCAAAAAACAAACTATCGCCTAAAATAAATCGTAAGGTGTGGGTAACAGCGCCACCTTTGTCATAGGTCAATCGTTTGCTAAAAATACGACCTACATCAGTTGTATCTGTAAAATAAACCATTGCATTCGGGTCTTGTAACACATTATCGTGTACGCCAAGCATTCTACTTTGAGCTGAGTTCCATCCTCTGAAATGTTCAAATGCTAGATATTCGCCATAAGAGGTTAATCCTTCGTTGACAAATATGTCTTTCCAAGTCTTGCAGGTCACTAAATCGCCAAACCAATGGTGTACAAGTTCGTGTGCATTTAACGACAAGCTACCCAAATTTCCAACACTCGTCATGGTTTGATGTTCCATAGCACCGCTAAAGGGTGCCATAGCATTGCCATATTTCTCTTCATGAAATGGATATAAACCAAACAATTCAGAAAAATGTTCTACCATGAGTGTCACGCTATCCAAATGAGATTGAAAGGCGGGTAAGGTATTGGGATTATCATATACATAATTCACAATTGGAATTGAATCGTTAGGTAAAGCAGTAGGATGCGCATAAGTTTTATATTCGACATACTTCGATATAGCTACAGAAATGAGATAATAATCTATGGTGTAATTTGTTTTCCAACGGTATCTAACCTTATTATTTGGCAATGAATCAATACCTTGAAGAAGGCCATTCGATCCTACTTTATTTTGATTGCTAGTAGTCACATATACCCAAGCACTATCGGCTTTGTCTTGCAGAAATTGTTTGCAAGGAAACCATTCGTAAGCGCTATAGGGTTCGCTTAAGCTCCATGTAACCTGATTTCCCCAACTTTGTGAGGTTCCAGTACTATATCCATCACCAATAGCACTTCCACCCACTACATTGGCATCGCCATTGTAATAAATTTTAATAGATACATTTGCATTTTGCAGTGCAGGACTTGGTAGTAATGCATAGGCAATACTTCCTACTCGTGCTACATTGATGACCTGATTATTGTAAATCACACTATCAATCGTAAGCGATGAATTTAATTCAAAACAAAAGGTATCAATCGAAGCCGCAGTAACTTTGGCACCAATGGTAGTTGCACCACTTAAAACCGTGGTATTGCGTTCGGCATTGATATCTAAAAAATAAAAATGCACATCATATTTATCCAATAATGAATTGGCATACGCACCTGCACGTGTTTTCTTTTGGACACGTTGATAGCTTTTTAGCTTGCCTTCGGCACAAGTTCCGTCTTCTTGGGCAAGTAAATTCAAACTTAAACACGTGAGCAAAAAGAAAAGTGATATTTTTTTCATTCCGTAAATATAAATTGAAAATCGAATCTGATCCGAAATTTGAGACCAATCAACGAATTTTATGTTGCCTATTTCGCGTTTTTGACTACTTTTGTAGTTCGTATCTTTTAGTTTGAACTGAAAATAGTTCGTTGAAAGATCCAATATTAGATTGTAAAACATTAAATAAATTGTCAATGTCATCATCGACTTGGTTCAAACGAATAAAACAAGGAATCCTTACCAACAATAAGGACAAGAGAGATGTACCTGATGGGTTATGGTTTAAATGCCCATCGTGCAAAAAAACATCGACAATAAACGAACTCAAAGAACAAAATTGGCTATGTCCAAGCTGTAACCATCATAATCGTATTGATGCTGCAGAATATTTTGAAATTATATACGATAATGGTAATGTAGAATTGCTGTTTGAAAATATCGTTTCCAAAGATTACTTGGGTTTTGTAGATTTAAAACCATACAAAGACCGTATCGTTGAAGCACAGAAAAAAACTGGCCTCAAAGATGCCATGACTGTCGGCGTAGGTGAAGTAAATGGTAAAAAAATGGTCACTGCAGCAATGAATTTTCAATTTATCGGCGGTAGTATGGGTAGCGTAGTTGGTGAAAAAATATCGCGTGCTATTGATTATGCTATTGAGCATAAATTGCCATTTATGATTATTTCCAAATCTGGCGGAGCACGTATGATGGAAAGTGCTTTTTCGCTCATGCAAATGGCTAAAACCTCTGCAAAATTGACTTTACTGGCTAAGGCCAAACTTCCTTATATCTCATTCATGACCGATCCTACAACAGGTGGTGTTACTGCATCGTATGCTATGCTAGGCGACTTGAATATAGCCGAACCAGGTGCTTTAATAGGTTTTGCAGGTCCGCGCGTGATCAAAGAAACGATTAAAAAAGATTTACCTGAAGGGTTTCAAACATCTGAGTTTCTGCTTGAACATGGCTTTTTAGATTTTATAGTCGATCGTAAAGAATTGAAACAAAAACTCAGCGATTTGATCGATTATTTTCAGAAGTAAATTGCCTCCTAATCCTCCAAAGGAGGACTTCTGGTGCACTCCACAAACTAACTACTTTTTAATATCTTCTTTCTGCTCACCCGCTAATTCATCAATAAAATATTGACGCTACGTTGTAAAATGTTGAATGCAATTTCGGCCATCAAGTTCTCTTTATCTAAAGTTGGATTTACCTCTGTGATTTCGAAGCAACATATTTTATGATTTTGCATCAAACTAGCAAGTATATCTTCTGCTTCACGTTCTTTGAGTCCATTGGCAACCGGTGTTCCAGTACCCCGCGAAATACTACTATCCAAACTATCCACATCAAAGGAAACATAAATATCATCACATTCCTTTAGACTTAACAAAGTTTGACGCACGACATGTTCTACGCCTTTTTTACGAACTTCGGAAACGGGTATAACTTTAATGCCGTGTTTTTTTAAAATATGATCTTCTTCTTTTTCAGTATCGCGTAGTGCAATAAATACGATATCTTCTGGTAGAATTTTGGGTGCTATTTTTCCCAAATTTTTCAACTCATTCCATGTTTTTACAGTCACATCATCGGGATGATGTACCTGACAATCTATATTATCTTCATTGAGCGAAATTGCCAAAGGCATGCCGTGCATATTTCCGCTGGGTGTCGTATAAGGTGTGTGCATATCGGCATGTGCATCAATCCAAATTACACCTAATTTTGATTTCGGTTTTGCCATTTTAATCCCAGCTATTGTGCCACCTGCACTGCTATGATCACCAGCTAAAACCACAGGAAACAATCCTGATTTAAGATTTTTTTCAACCGTATTGGCTACACGTTCGTAAATGGTTTTAATCCCTTGAATTCGCTTAGCATACGGGCTTTCAACTGGCTCGTACAACAACTTATTCTCTGTTTCGACAATATCACTTGGAAAATTGACAAAAAAATTGCTCATAAAATCCAATGCTGCAATTTTAATAGCATCGATACCCAAGCTAGCTCCTCGAGTACCTGCACCTATTTCTGATTTGACTTCAATAATTTTGATATTCCGCATAGAGCAAAAATACACTCATTGACCGAAAAAAAGATACTTTTAGCGAAGAAGCTCCGTTTAACACATAGAAAGAGATTGTTTTTTTTATCTTTAATCAAAATTACGTCTATGAAACATTTCATTTTATGCCTACTCATGACAAGCTCATTAGGCATTACTGCACAAGTTCGTATTGTTCAAAAAAATGTCAAGAATACCGCTTTACATACCGTTTATATTGGCATTCAAAACGAATTCACGATTGATATCCCATCAGATAGTAGACTTATTGAAATATCCTCATCTATTGGAGAAGTCAAAATGATGCCTGAAAATACGTTGCAATTATTTGTCAATGATTTAAATCCAGCAGGTGTGCAATTCAAGTATACTTTGGGCAAAAATGGTCAAGAACAAGCTGAAATTACAGATGCTATTCAATATCAAATTAGACGAGTTCCAGATGTTTTTCACTTAAAAATAGGCTCTAAAACCCAATCAGGAAAAATTAAACGTTCGGAAATCAATCCGAATATGTTTATAGGCTTAGATGAACAAAATTGTAATATAATATTACCCATACAAAAGTTTCAATTGACGATGCTACATATAGCACCTTCATCTTACAAAATAGACCCAATAGAAATACAAATCGATTTGAAACAAAGCAATGCAATCGATATGCTTCATAAGATTTTGAAAGATGTCAAACCAAATTCCAAGATATTTTTTGAAGATATTTCAGTCACTTTACAAAATGGCGTTTCCCGAAAATTAGATCCGCTTTCTTTACAAGTAGAATAATTATTCGATTGATGTAAACTTCATGTTTTGTTATCGAACTCAATTCTGAGTCGAAACTGAATCATAATCCAGCTAAAACTCGAACTATATTTACGACATTTTGTCGCAAAAGTCGCTCTTGGCAAATAATTTGCGTGGTATACCGTTGCAAGTAAAAAACAACAAAATAGATATGTCAGCAAACGAAAAAGAGCCTATACAAGAACAAGATATGACACCTAACCTGAATTCAGATGAAAGTATGTCAGAAATAACCCATGAGAATGACGGAGTGTCAACTGAAGATGAATTGACCAAATTACAAGCAGAAGTTGGCGAATGGAAAGACAAATACATGCGACTTTTTGCAGAATTTGACAATTTCAAGAAACGCTCTCGCAAAGAAAACGTCGAATTGATACAAACCGCTGGTAAAGATGTCATTATTAGCCTTTTGGATGTATTGGACGATAGCGAACGTGCCGAAAAACAACTTGAAACTGCTGCTGATATAGAAGCGGTAAAAGAAGGTTTAAAATTGGTGTTCAACAAATTGCGCAACAATTTGCAACATCGTGGATTAAAATCATTTGAGAGTAAAGGCGAGGAATTTGATGTAGAAAAGCACGAAGCCGTAACCGAAATACCAGCTGCTGGAATGGAAGGAAAAGTTGTAGATGAATTACAAAAAGGTTATCTGCTCAACGATAAACTAATACGACATGCGAAAGTAGTAGTTGGAAAAAGCAATGACAACTGAACTTCAACTTTTAAAAAATTCTTCAAAAAATAAATAACTCAGCTCAACTAGTAGCTGAAATGTGTATAACATGAAAAGAGATTTTTACGAAATATTAGGTGTAAGTAAAAGTGCATCTGCTGATGAAATTAAAAAAGCATATCGAAAGGTAGCAATGCAATTTCACCCGGATAGAAACCCTAATGATAAGGCAGCCGAAGAAAAATTTAAAGAAGCAGCCGAAGCATACGAAGTCCTAAGCGACGCTTCTAAAAAACAGCGGTATGACCAATTTGGACATGCTGGTTTAGGTGGCGCTGCAGGTGGTGGCGGTTTTGGTGGTGGACAAGGCGGTATGCGCATGGAAGATATATTCTCCAACTTTGGCGATGTATTTGGCGACGAAGGTTTTGGCAGCTTCTTTGGAGGCGGCGGTCAACAACGTCAACGCAGTAGAGGCACAGGTGCTAGAGGTTCCAATTTGCGTGTCAAAGTAAAACTAACCTACGAAGACATTATTAAAGGTGTACACAAAACCATCAAGGTAAAAAAATACGTCAAATGTGATACTTGTACAGGTAGCGGAGCCAAAGACAAATCTTCCATACAACAATGTGGAAGCTGTGGTGGTAGCGGACAAGTAAGACGAGTAACCAATACTTTTTTAGGGCAAATGCAAACTGTCACAACATGTCCTACATGTAATGGCGATGGTACACAAATTGCACATAAATGTTCAAGCTGTAAAGGCGAAGGCCGTGTATATGGCGAAGAAACAATCAGTATTGATATCCCTGCTGGCGTTCAAGAAGGCATGCAACTCAGTGTCAATGGCAAAGGAAATGTAGGCGAACGCAATGGTCAATCAGGCGATTTGCTTGTCGTAATTGAAGAAGAAAAACATGCAGAATTGATTCGTGAAGGACTAAATGTATTGTATGAATTGCACCTCTCATTTCCAGATGCGGTAATGGGACTTGAAGCAGAAATTCCAACGATAACTGGTAAAGCAAAAATTAAAATTCCAGCTGGAACACAAGCCGGAAAAATATTACGCTTAAAAGGAAAAGGATTCCCAAGTGTGAACAGTTACGAAAAGGGTGATCAATTGATTAACATTAATGTATGGACACCACAAAATTTAAGTAGTGAAGAAAAAACTATGTTGGATAAATTGAGAAATTCTCCGAATTTCAAACCAAATGTTTCGAAATCTGACAAAAGCTTCTTTGATAAAATAAGAGAAGCATTTAGCTAGTAATCAATTTTTAAATATATAAAAAAAGCATTTAGTGTAAGTACTAAATGCTTTTTTTGCTTAGTTACTATTTTCAATATTTTGTAACTTTATTATTGATTTTTCTAATTGTCGGTGCTTATGTATCGGGTGGTTTCGTTGATTAAACTCAATTTAACAGCTATATGGCGAGTTGGCAAAACATCTTCCGCAATCTCGGGCCATTCGATAAACGTATAGACATCAGGTATACTAATCACATCCTGCACACCAGCTTCAAATGCATCTTCGGTATGTTTTAACCGATACCAATCCATGTGATACACTTTTTGATGTGTATCGGCTATTTCATATTCGTTTATAATGGAAAAAGTAGGACTACTTACATTATCTACAACTCCAAGATTATCGCATAAAGCATGTATCAATGTTGTTTTCCCACTGCCCATTTCAGCATAAAAAGCAAAGCAACGGTCATCTGCAAATTCTGCTAATAATTGTTTGGCTACATCCTGTATTTCATCGATTTGAAATTCTCTTTGCATGTTGCAAAAGTACTATCGTTTCCACAAAATTCCATATCGACTATTAACATACACTTGTATGTTTAAAAGATGTAATTTTGTATGTATGGAAAAGGCTATTGAGTGCAAAGTAGACGGAATGACTTGTGGCAATTGCGCTATGAGTATCACAAACTACTTGTCTAAACATGGCGCAAAAAATGCTGTAGCGAATGCATCGACAGGTGATGTAACTTTTACAATAGTGGATGAAAGTAAATTAGATCAGTTGTATGCGGGAATTGAGGGCTTAGGTTTTAAAGTCAATTTAAATCCTACTGACAATGGTTTAACTCAATCTAAAATTAAACCCCTTTTGCTGATTTCAATTATTTTTTGGATACCATTGATGGCACATATGTTTTCGAGTTGGAGTCCATTGCACAATCCATTTGTACAACTTGTACTAACACTTCCAGTATATGCTATCGGCGTGTATTACTTTGGTACTAGTGCTTGGCGATCTTTAAAAAATGGCATTCCCAACATGGATGTGTTGGTTTTTATAGGTAGCACAGCTGCTTTTTTATATAGTCTTGTTGGTTGGTATTTGCATCCAGAACATGCTCATCAATATTTATTTTTTGAAACTACAGCATCGATCATCACATTGGTTTTAACAGGTAATTTTTTAGAAGAATATTCTGTTCGTTCTACAGCCTCGTCCATCAAAGATTTGATGAAATATCAAAAGACAAAGGCTAAGATTATTTTTACGGATAGTATTGGCAAAGAAACCATTCAAGAAATCGACAACGAATTTGTCAAAGTAAGTGATATATTGCAAGTCAATACCGGGGATAAAATTCCAGTTGACGGTATCATTCTTAGAGGCGAAGGTATGTTTGATGAAAGCATGATGACTGGGGAAAGTTTGCCTGTATTGAAAACCATTTCAGAAAGTGTAATCGGTGGAACTATTTTGCATGAAGGAAACATTCGTATGAAAACAACTGCTGTTGGCTCTGGCACAGCTTTGTCCAACATCATCAAACTTGTCAATCAAGCACAAGCAGCCAAGCCTGCAATGCAGCGTTTAGCCGATAAGATAAGCGCAATTTTTGTACCTGCGGTTGTCGGAATTTCAATTTTAACTTTCGTTATAAATTATTTCGCTATGCACCTTAGCGTGGAAGCTAGTATGATGCGAAGCATCGCTGTATTGGTTATTTCTTGTCCGTGTGCTATGGGCTTGGCAACGCCAGCTGCTGTGATGGTTGGACTTGGTCGAGCAGCGCGCAATGGTATCTTAATCAAAGGTGGTGATACTTTAGAAAAATTCAAAGACATTAAACAATTTGTGTTTGACAAAACAGGCACTTTGACGACTGGCAAATTGATTGTTGATCAATATTCAACCACATTACATGAAGAAGAATTTAAATCAATCATCGTTTCGCTCGAACAACATTCATCTCATCCTATAGCAAAAAGTATTTTGAATAGTTGGTCTGCTTCACAAACAATCGAAATGCTTACTATTTCAGAACAAAAAGGAATTGGATTAGAAGCAAAAGATCTTTTAGAAAATACATGGCAGTTGGGCTCATTCAGAATATTGCCTTCAAATTCTACTGAGGCAAAACATGATTTGCATCTTTTAAAGAATGGCATTCCGGTAGGATGGATAGACATGAAAGATGAGTTGCGAGCAGGAACACAAGATGTGATTCAACAATTAAATCAATCGGGGTACAAAACCATTTTGCTCAGTGGCGATCGGAACGAAAAATGTCAACGTATAGCGGATGAATTAAATATTCAGGAAGTTTATAGTGAAAAGTTACCAGAAGAAAAATTGAGTATTCTCGATGATTTATTAAAGATCGCTCCAACAGCTATGGTAGGTGATGGCATCAACGATGCGCCTTCCTTAGCCAAATCTACCATTGGTATTTCACTCAGTGATGCGACACATATTGCGATGCAAAGTGCGAATGTTATTTTATTAAAAAATAATTTATCCAATTTACCAATGGCTATTGGTTTGGGCAAGCATACCTTCATGACTATCAAGCAAAATCTCTTTTGGGCATTCTTCTACAATGTTATTGCCATCCCAATAGCTTCAGCGGGTTTGCTTACACCTACATGGGGAGCTGCCATTATGGGTTTGAGCGATGTTGTGTTGATATTAAATTCGTTGAGATTGAGGTATAAAAAGGTATAGTTTGCTAAAAATTATTAATTTCGCTTAATCCTCTAATTCAAAGTTGATTGGTAATTTAAACTAAACATCTATTGAATTTCCATCCTGTTTACCAGGTATCCATTTTGGGAGTAATGTCACAACACGCATTGCTTCTTCATCTAATTCTTTGCGTGCACTTTTTTCTATTTTTGTTTCTACAATGTATCCGTCTTTGTTAACGATAAATCCCACAATTACTTTTCCTTCCAAATAATTTCCTTTTGCGTATTTTGAAAATTGCAATTGGTTTGATAAGAATCTTCCAAGACTGTAATCGCCCCAAGAAAAATAGGCATTACTTCAAAATCAGTATGTATAATTTGTTTTCCTACTGGATCATAACATTTACAATCAACTAATTTTCCTTTTTCAAAAAGGTCATTTCGTTTTAACTGGCCTTTTCTCCAATATGAATCAATTTTTTTATACTCTTCATTGTCAAAGTCTATTGACCACTTTAATTGACCATTTTCATAATAGGTTTTTTCCTGTTAAATTTTTTTATCGTATACTTTGATGAATCTACTTTTTCTTTAGATCGAATCGAAAAATACGATGCATTGCTTCTAGCGTCAGTAGCAAAAAAGTATTGATTATAAAACAAGGAATCTTGTGCATATAGCTTTTCCATACAACACAAAAACGACAAAAGAATAAACATAATATATTTCATACAAATAGATTGAATCATAAAAAACAATGTAATTACACCAATCGCTCCACTTCTCTCATCCAACGTTCGGGTATTTCGTTGTTGCAAGCCGTGATATAATCCTTGTGTGAACATGGTATAAAACTTCCGTTGGGTAATTTCATCCACCAACGATTTGTACGTTTGCTTTTGATAAAAAAAGTATTGTTGTCGGTAAATGTAATTTGATACTCTAAAAATTGGTCGTAATCCTCTAAAGGCGATTCGTTTTTCAAAACATAAACCCCATCTATAAAATACCAGATCATTTGAGCTAATAATTTAGCCGTAATATTTTCGCGGTCGTACTCTGGTAAATAACCATAGATTCCAATGCTCGACAAGGCTGAACTCATTCCTGCAAATCGAGTTAGTTTACACATTTCATCGCCATAAAATCCATTGGGAGAACCTAATCGATTTGCAGGCGCATCGCTATATCGAATAGCATTGATATCGATGCTCAAAATATGCGAACTACGCATGACAGGTTCTAGTTGTTCCAAATCTTCACGCGCTTTCCCAACTCGTACACAATCAAAATGCAGTTTATCAAATGTTTCAATCAAATTAGGATTGACATAGTAACTTTGAAATCCTAAAAGATTGAAATGTCGAACATAATTGGGCATACTTGTTAGTGCTTCCATCAAATGATTGTCATAGCGATTGCCAGATGTATCATCCAAATCGGCCAACATGTCTATAACCGTAAAATCTATGATTTCATCTTGATCGCGAAATACATTGTATTGCTGCAAAGTCAAATCGTGCGAACCACCTATGATTAATACTTTTTTTCCCAGTAGCTGCAATTCTGATAGAACAGTTTTCAATGCTGCCCTTGAGTCAGAAAGTGAAGCACCTTGTATCATATTGCCTATATCGCCAATTTTGACTGTTGGATGCCAATAATGTAATTTATATAATTCCTCGCGAACCAAATCGGGTCCGTTGTTATAAGGCAATTTTGGGTTTTGGCCTCGAAATTCGCCACTGCCCAAAAGTATAATATCGAGGTCTTCTATTTCAGTTTTTTGTTCATTGATTATGTATATCGCACTTCCAAGTTGAGTAGGTAAATATTCACTTTCTAAACCTGTTGTTACTGTTGAACGCGATGTATAATTTAATAATTCTTGTATCGTAGACATATATATAAGTTGCGGATAAAAATACATCGATGTAGGTAATTTTTAGCATACAAGTTAAATCCAAATACTCAAATCACTAATTCCTATACCTATCCTATTGATTTTTAAGTATTTAAACGAATTTTTATCATTTCCCAAATTAATGTTTAAACATTGATTCTTCCAAATACTAACTCAAACCTGCCAAATACTCATTTTACGTATTTTTATTGTCGACTAGAAATATTTTTACACTTGAAATATGACCTGTAACCAAATCAATCAACCTTATTTGGTCAGTTCCGTTGAAAAATTAGTAGTGTTTTTTTTCATCAACAGAATAAACCGCATTCCAAAAAGAATGCGGTTTTTTATGGACTATTGATTATCCTTTATCTTTTTTTAATCATACCTTTGCACCTCCAAAAAAAATTCAAGCGAACAAACTATGTTATCTACAAATAATGTATCCCTAGCCTACGGCAAACGTGTCCTTTTTGACGAAGTCAGTATAAGTTTCACTAAAGGTAATTGTTATGGTATTATTGGAGCCAATGGTGCCGGTAAAAGTACTTTTCTCAAAATCTTGAGTGGCGAAATAGAACCCAACAAAGGTGTGGTAAGTATTACACCTGGTGAACGATTGAGTATTTTGAAACAAAATCACTTTGAATTCAATGAATACAGTGTCTTGAACACTGTTTTGATGGGCAATAAAAAAATGTGGGACATCCAACAAGAGAAGGATGCCTTATACATGAAAGAAGATTTTACAGAGGCAGATGGCTTACGCGCTGGACATCTTGAAGCTGAATTTGGCGAGATGGGTGGTTACACAGCAGAAAGTGATGCGGCTCAATTTTTAAATAATTTGGGTATTAAAGATAATTTGCACCAAACTTTGATGCAAGACTTGACAGGTACCCAAAAAGTGCGTGTCCTTTTAGCACAAGCATTGTTTGGCAATCCGGATGTTTTATTGCTGGATGAGCCTACCAATGATCTCGATGTGGAAACCATTCGTTGGCTCGAAAACTTTTTAGCCGATTATGAAAATACTGCCATCGTAGTTAGCCACGATCGTCACTTTTTAGATACTGTTTGTACCCACGTAGCCGATGTGGATCGTAGTAAAATCTCGATTTACACGGGTAACTATACCTTTTGGTATGAAAGTAGCCAATTGGCTGCTCGTCAAATCAATGATAAAAACAAAAAGAACGAAGAAAAACGTAAAGATTTATTGGACTTTATTGCACGTTTTAGCGCCAATGCGAGTAAAAGTAAACAAGCAACTTCGCGCAAAAAAGCCTTGGAGAAATTGGTTATTGAAGAAATCAAACCGAGTAACAGACGCTATCCGGGTATTATTTTCAAACCAGAACGCCAAGTTGGAAACGATATATTAAAAGTTGAAAAATTAGCAGCTTCTCAAGATGGCGTTTCATTGTTTGGCGATGTTTCGTTTGACGTAAGCCGAACTGACAAACTATTAATCGTCAGTCGAAATCAAATGGCTATTACAGCATTTTTTGATATCATCAATGGTGAAGCGACTCCAGATGCAGGTAAATTTGAATGGGGTACTACGATTACAAAAGCTTATTTGCCCAATAACAATCAAAAGTTTTTTGAAAGCGAATTAAACTTGATGGACTGGTTGCGACAATATGTGCCACCACATGTCACTGATGTTGATGAGGATTTCTTACGTGGTTTCTTTGGTAAAATGTTGTTTAATGGAGAAGAGTTACTCAAAAAAACTAAAGTTTTGAGTGGAGGCGAAAAAGTACGTTGCATGCTAAGCCGTATGATGTTGCAAAACCCCAATGCGATTATACTTGACGAACCTACCAACCACTTAGATTTGGAAAGTATTACAGCATTTAACAATGGCGCAATCGATTTCCCAGGTGTTGTGATTATGGCTACACATGATTTGGCTTTTGCCAATACGGTTTGTAATCGTATTATCGAATTGACACCGAAAGGCATTATCGATCGTATTTGTACCTATGAGGAATATTTAGAAAATGACCGTGTACAAGAATTGAGAAATGAGATGTACGCCTAGGTAAGTTATACCAATTTTAAAAAAGCTATTGTTTTCTTCTTGATACAATAGCTTTTTTTATGAACCGTTATATTTTCTTGAATTAATGCATACAACCATACCAAACTTTTGTTTGTTTAGCGTAAGCATCTTTGTAATATTTTTTAGCATTCGCTAAAACTTTTGTAAGATAGTTGGTTTTCGGATCACCAATACCTGCAACAACGATGTAATACCCTTTTGCAAACCCTTCATATCCATTTGAATATTCAACTGAGATATAATCGCTATTCTCTGCATTACCTTCTCCACGAGGGATATAACAAGGATAACCAAATGATTCACAATCTTCTTTACTGTGTGTGAGGCCTAATTCTTTGTTTGGTTTTAGTCCATTTAAGTTGAGTGGTTTACCCATTTTTCTGGAAGCTTCTCCAGCTATTATTTTGGCTGTAGCATAATCTTTAGTGCTTAGTACAATGACAATTTTTTTAGGAACTGAGCTATTAAATTCTTGAGCATTTGAAACATAAACAGTACTTAGCATTACAGCTAAGATGAGGTACATTATTTTTTTCATGTGTTTAATATGAAATACTAATTTATTAAATAAATCATTAAAAATTAATTCACCAATTTATACTTCCCTTTACTCTTCCTAATTCGTACAGCACATACTTTATATTCTGGACAAAGTGCATCGCCATCGGTTACAGAGCTAGTAAGAATATTCATGCTTACTTCGGGGTAGTGGAAAGTTGAGGATAGAATGCCAGGTTTGACTTGATCTGTAATTTTTGCTTTAACATCAATTTTCCCTCGAGCACTTTCGATGCAAACCATATCGCCTTCTTCTATATGATGTTGTGATGCATCTATTGGATTGATCATTAAAGTATCTGTCAACAATATTTCAGCGTTACCCGTTCTACGAGTTTGAGCGCCACAATTATAATGTTCTAATTCTCTATTGGTTGTAAGTATAAATGGAAAATCTTTTTCATTATCTGTGATTTCAGTGGTCTGAATCCAAGTTGCTTTTTTAAATTGTCCTTTACCAATTTTAAAACTGTCGGTATGTAATATTTCAGTGTCTGAACCATCAGGCATTACAGGCCATTGCTTACCATTGTCGCCTAATTCATCCCATTTTACACCTGCAAAAAATGGTACAATTTGAGAAATTTCCTCTAGTAATGTTTTTGGATTATAATCATGTTCGTTACCGCCCATTTTATTCATGATGTCAATGATGATTTGTCCATCTAATTTGGTACCTGTTATGGGTTCTACTACTTTATTTACACGTTGTATACGTCGCTCACCATTTGTAAATGTGCCACTTTTCTCCAAGAAAGAAGTTGCAGGCAAAACCACATGTGCCATTTTAGCCGTTTCAGTCATAAATAATTCTTGTACTACCAAGAGTTCTAAATTATTCATGGCTTCTTTTACTTTATTTGTGTTGGGATCTGTTTGTACATTGTCTTCACCCATGAGCCACAAAGCTTTAA
>JBILCF010000167.1:0-6572 GCA_044353325.1 Chitinophagaceae bacterium
TTAAACAAGGTATTCGTAGTGGTGAGATTACTGGACCAGAAGCACAACGAATTAGAAAAGAACAGCTTGATGTTAAAGATGCACGAGTTGATGCACGACAAGATGGGGTTGTAACTCCACACGAGAGAAATCAAATTAGAAAAGAAAAGAAACAAGCGAGTAGAACGATTTATAGGAAGAAACACAATGCTCGTGATAGAAATTAAACTCAAAAAAGGATGTCACTAAATGACATCCTTATTGTTTTTTATAGAATTTTCTTCATTACGTTATAAATAATATGCGGCTTACCTAAAGTGTAAAAGTGAATAACTGGCGCGCCAGATTTGATCAAATCTTTTGTTTGAAGTAAAAGCCATTCTTCACCAACGACTTCTGCATCTTTTTCGTTTTTGCATTTCATCATTTCAGTTGCCAAATCGTTTGGTATGTCCACATGGAAAATAGAAGGGATGCCAGAAAGTTGACGCTTACTTGTAATAGGTTTTAAACCTGGAATAATTGGCACGTCGATATTTACTTCACGACATTTTTGAACAAAATTGTGGAACTTAGAATTATCAAAAAACATTTGTGTAGTAATGTAATCTGCGCCAGCTTCAATTTTCTTTTTCAAAAACATCAAATCTAAATCCGGATTTGGACTCTCATAATGTTTTTCAGGATAACCAGCTACACCGATGCAAAAGTCTGTATTTACACCATCCGAAATATCATCTTCGAGGTAAACCCCGCGGTTCAATTTTTCGATTTGTTCTACTAAGTCAATAGCATAATGGTGACCTGAGGGGTCAGGTTGAAAATATTTCTCATTTTTTGGTGGGTCACCTCTTAACGCCAATACATTGTCAATACCCAGGAAGTTTAAATCAATTAATGCATTTTCAGTTTCGTCTTTAGAAAAACCACCACATATTAAATGCGGAATAGCATCTACCTTATAATGATTCATGATAGCTGCACAAATACCAACAGTACCTGGTCTTTTACGAATATCAATCATATCAAACGTGCCATCTGGCTTGCGTTTGAAGGTTTGTTCGGAACGATGATAAGTGACATTAATAAATGAAGGGTTAAATTCCATAAGTGGATCAAGGACATTAAAAATGGACTCTATACTTTTGCCCTTAACTGGAGGTAGTATTTCAAAAGAAAAAAGTGTTTTGCCTGCAGCTTGTTTGAGATGTTGTGTAACCTTCATAGAAGTACAAATGTAAGGGAGTATTACGAAATGTTGTAGCTATAAAATTATATTTTTTGAGGTTGCTATACTTTTTTAGCAATTTCAAATTAATGATATGCAACTTTTAAAAAGGGTAATGGTTTAAGCTTGATTCTGCACAATATGTTCAATAGGCAATCTATTTTGGATTGAACGTGCAAGCGTCAATTCGTCAGCGTATTCAAGTTCTCCGCCAAAAGCAACACCTCTAGAAAGTGTGGTGATTTTAACCTGCAATAAAGCCATTTTTTTTGAAATATAATACGTAGTTGTATCGCCTTCAAGTGTAGGACTCAAGGCCATGATAAGTTCTTCGATTTGATCAGTTTCAACACGTTGTATTAAAGATAAAATACTCAGATTGTCTGGGCCAATGCCATCTAAAGGGGAAATAAGTCCGCCTAAAACATGATAAAGTCCACTGAATTGTTGCGTGGCTTCTATAGCCATTACGTCTCTGATAGATTCTACCACACAGATTTGCTTTTTTTTGCGACTAAAGTCATTACATATTTTACAAATGGCTTGATCTGATACATTGTGGCATTTGGTACAAAATTGAATTTCTTCACGCATGCGCTTGATGGTGTCTCCAAAATGATTAACCATAGATTTTTCTTGCTTCAGCAAATGCAAGACAAGCCGTAAGGCTGTTTTTTTTCCAATACCTGGTAATTTAGCGAATTCATTGACAGCGTTCTCTATCAATGTTGAGGAAAAAATCATGGTGCGAAGTTAATCAAATAGTAAAAACTGATTTCGATTTACCTATTTTTAATTTAAACAATTAATAAACACAAAAGGTTTGTCTTGCTTGAACTTGAATATTGAGCGTATTTTAATTGTATCACGCTTCTTTTTGTGATTGTTTAAATCTATAATTTCGGACACGTTAGACTGAGCAAAACCATGTATTAATTCTTCAAAATAGATTGAAAGTGCTGTCATGTCTTCTTCTGAGCAATAAGTCCCATTAAAACTATACATCATTTCTTTGTTAGGCCTTTTGGTCATATTATTTATTAAATTTTTTAGGTTTATAATAATTCAAATTGCTGCCACAACCACATCCTTTTTTTTGCGAAGCGCAACTTGACAAAAACACTGAGGAGACAAAAATTAACGAAAAAAGGAGAAGAAGTTTTTTGGCCATAAAACTAATATCAGATTATTTTGTAAATATACGTATTTTGGCAATCTCTTGAACAAATCTCTGAAAATATTAATTGTGCCCTTAGATTGGGGGTTGGGGCATGCAACTCGGTGCATTCCGTTAATTCATCACTTGATTTCTTTGGGATGTAATGTAGTAGTAGCCGGAAATGAACAAACCAACGGATTATTGAGAAATGAGTTTCCTAATCTTGATTATAGGGCCTTAAAAGGCTATGAAGTGCAATATTCCCCTCAAAAATGGCAACTTCCATTTGTGTTATTGAAACAAGTACCTCGGATATTATCGATTATTCATGAAGAACATCAATGGCTAGAAAATCTGCTTGAAAACGAACATTTTGACGCTGTTATCTCTGATAATCGGTATGGCTTATATACAAATACAATTCCCTGTATTTTTATTACACATCAAACATCTATACAAGTGCCAAATTCGAGGTTGCTTCAAAATATAGTCAATAAAGTCAATCGAAAATGGATAAATCGTTTTTCAGCATGTTGGATTCCAGACGATGAAATTCATCGATTGAGTGGTGAACTGAGTTCAGTTGTTTCAATTCGAAATGTTCAATTTTTAGGAGTATTATCACGTTTTGGGAGTGCTCCCCAAAAAAATAATCAACGTTCATACGAAGTATTGGTCTTGTTGTCTGGACCGGAACCGCAAAGAAGTTTATTAGAATCATCATTGATAAAACAACTAAAACAGACTTCAATTGATGCTTTAATTGTACGCGGTATACCAGCCCAAACTGAATATTCTTCATTGTCTAAAACAATTGATACAGTGAATCATTTGAATGCAAATCAATTGGAGCAAGAAATTATGTCGAGTAAAATCATTATATGCAGATCGGGCTATACAACTCTGATGGATTTAGTCAAACTCCAAAAACATGCTATTTTAATACCAACTCCAGGTCAAACTGAACAAGAATATTTGGCCAAAAAAATGCAAGAAAAAAGATGGTTTTTGCATGTTGATCAAGCTCATTTATCAATAGAAGATGTGTTGAAACAATACAATTCGTTTGAGTTTAAAACGATGGATGACCTTCAAATGGATCAATATAAAAAGGTGTTGAATCAATTTGTCCAATCAATACAACACCTTTAATTTCTTAGCTATTGTTTAATGATTTTATTCATTTGAGATTTTCCATTGTGTAAAATCTCAATGAAATAAATGCCGTTGTCTAGTTGGCTTAAATCAAGATTCGTTTTAAAGAATGATTTAAGATTATATTGTTTGATCAATTTGCCGGTAACATCATATAGGGTAATGCTTGTATTTTTCAATTCAGTATTAGTTTGCAAGGTAATATTGTTAGAAGTCGGATTAGGGTAGAGTTGCACAAAAGCATCATTTTTATTGAATGATGGAATGCTATTTGGGCTATTTTCAAATATAGTATTCAAAGTTGTATTTGTAACAATTGGACTGTTAAAATCAAATATGATTGAGGCTGTATTGAGCAATTGTGTGTTTAAAGCTAAACCAGGTTTTGGTTTTATAGAAAAAGTAACTAATCCATGACTCATTGGTTCATTAGACACACTATCTGGCAAATAAATATTAGCAAATGTAACTGCCAAAATACCATTACCTGTTAAAGAATAAGTCATTGGATGGGAGAAACCCAAAACTTTAAAAGTGTTAACATCCAAATTAGCATCTAATGTATCATGCAAAAATACATTGAGAGCAGGAGCAGTTCCTGTATTTTGAAAATGAATGGTATAAGTCAATTCTTGTTGATTTGAAATATTGCCCTCTGGCGTTACAGCTTTAGAATTAGGGTCAAATGAACTAACGCAAATTTGGTGCAAAGCAACATAATTATTCAAAGTGTTAGTATCATTATTTAATGGTTGTATAGTCCAAAAAGAATGCAATGTATCACCTGCTTGGATAGTAG
This sequence comes from Chitinophagaceae bacterium, assembly GCA_044353325.1. Taxonomy (GTDB): domain Bacteria; phylum Bacteroidota; class Bacteroidia; order Chitinophagales; family Chitinophagaceae; genus OLB11. Next base: position 4,321 of record JBILCF010000167.1, read on the forward strand.
AATCTGCTTGTAATTGCATGGAGATATTTCTAAATTCATTGATTAATAAGTTGGAATAAATCCAAACAACAGAGTCTCCACTTGTATATGCTGGTGCAGGATTGCTAGATAAAAAGTTGTAATGGCTATCTTTTACAAAAAATATAGAATCACCCGGTTCCACTACTGTACCTATGTTTTGATAAGTTGAATAAATAGTTACAGTTGCTGTAGGCCAAGGTACTGAAGATGCAGTAGAAACAATACTAACATCATGAACATTAGGGGTAGGGTGTAAACCGAAATTTCTGTTGGTAGTGGGTTGAGAAATTGGTGTTACAGAATGTATTAAAGGCGTAGAAGATATATTCCAATACAAAGGTGCAACTGGCTGAATTGAATATGTTGTATTTGAATCTATAAAGAACATAGAATAATTTCCATTTGTATCGGTTGTTATATAATAATTTTGAGTATTGTCATGAACAATAATGTTAGCTAAACCATCCTCATTCGCATCACGAATTCCATTGTTGTTTACATCTTGGAAAACATTACCTGTTATATATGAAAAAGGAATACCTGTTGCTGGGCAGTTGCCATAAGAATATACCAAACCGCTGGGTAAGGTTGACAATGGATTTAAAAACATTCCATTTCCTGGAAACGTCATTGAAGGAGAATTATTCAACCAATTCGAAGCCGTAGTTTGAAGCTTGAAGTCAGCTGTGGTATTACCTATTAATCCTACATGAAAATATCGACCATTGTTTCCAGATAAAGCATTATAGCCATAATACAATTGAATACAATTGCTCCCTTCATGTAATCGAATTTGAAAATTTAAATGACAATATTGCAAACCAAAAATTCCATAATCTTTCCATTGGATAATACATACACGATTCGGGGCTGTGCCAAGTGTAGCATATTCTATGCTACCGCCAGCATTTGTATTTTTTAAATCATGCATCATTGCATTGATTTGGTTCGTGCTTTGAGCGTTTAATTGCCAAAAGGAAGAATTCGGCAAACTGTCCATCGAAATAAATCCATTTGTACACACGCCAAATTTCGTAGTAGCTATTCCATTATAAATAAATGAAAATCCAATAGGTAAATTTGCATGAAAAACATCATCTTCATTTGGAGCATCAACTTGAGTACCTGATATGGTTTGAAATGTGTCCATTGATTGAACCAGAGCATAAGTGTTAACCTGTGCATTTGCAGTGAATTTTAAACAAAAGAATAGAAAAAAAGTAAATAGAGCTGTTTTCATAAATATAATTTGTTGTGAAAATACATTTTTTTTAAACATTATATATTTATTTTATTATTAAAAATGAGTTTCCAACTTAGTTTAAAATGAATCAACTCGAAAATTTCAAGAAATTGTTGGGATGGCTAGCTGGCAAACTATAGCGACAAGTAATCAATGGGTCACTAACGGAACTCATATATACAATTCAAATTCAGGTAATGTTGGTATAGGAACTAATACACCTACAAGTAAATTGCATACAGCATCTCCTTTTTCTGAAATCCGACTTCAAAATACTGCTATAAACACTTCGCTTTTTATTACTGCACCATTTAATGGCGGTACCGGTGGAGTCGGTACAAATGGAAATTATGAATTGCCTTTTTATACCAACAACATAGAACGTGTTGTAATTAAAAATGATGGAAAAGTAGGAGTTGGTACGAATGTACCTGCTGCAATATTTGATGTAACAGGTGGCGATGCACTCATCAATGGACTCACTATTGGTCGTGGTAGTGGCAATGATACATTGAATACATCAATTGGTTTTAAAGCATTAGCAAATAACTCGTCTGCCGGAGTTCAAAACACTTCTGTGGGTTCTAGATCATTGTTTTCAAACACCATAGGAAGTGGAAATACTTCAGTTGGTTACAATGCACTTTTAGACAATACATCAGGAGGTTCTAACAGCGCATTTGGTGCACAAGCTCTTCAATCTAATACGGGTGGCACTGGTAATACAGCAATTGGGAGTAGTGCACTTTTCATTAACTCAACTGGAGCTGATAATACAGGAATTGGGAGTAGTGCTTTGCGTACCAATACAACTGGAGTTAATAATACAGCAAATGGAGTTGCTTCATTATACAACAATCTTGATGGATCATTTAATACATCAAGTGGATATGGAAGTCTCTATTCAAACATATCTGGTAATATGAATGCGGCGTTTGGTCTTGAAGCTTTAAAGGGAAATTTAGGGAGTAATAATACTGCAATGGGA
>JBILCF010000168.1:0-6534 GCA_044353325.1 Chitinophagaceae bacterium
CTATTTTAGATTTATTGATACTGATGCCATTGCTTTGGACCATTTTACGAGCTTCGCCTTTAGATGGCATTATGGTAGTTTCAGCCAATAAATTGACAATATTAATACCTTCTTGAATGGCTTGTGTAGCAACAGAAAAGCGAGGCACACCATCCATGATATCCAACAATTGATTTTCGTTCAATGCTTTAAGCTCTTCGGCAGTATTATCACTAAATAAAATATTTGATGCTTTTACCGCAAAAATATACTCTTGTTCAGAATGAACCATACAAGTCAATTCTTGGGCTAGTCGTTTTTGAACCAAACGTAAATGAGGCGCTTTTAAATGTTCTTCTATCAATTGCTCGATTTCCGAAGGCGGTAAAAATGTAAAAATTTTAATATAATTAACAGCATCCGAGTCGCTGGTGTTTAACCAAAATTGAAAAAATTGATAAGGTGAAGTGCGATTGGCATCTAACCATACATTGCCAGATTCTGTTTTACCAAATTTGCCACCATCTGCTTTTTTCAGTAAAGGTGCTGTAAAAGCAAAAGCTTCTCCAGCATCTTTGCGCCGAATAAGTTCTGTGCCGGTCACAATATTTCCCCATTGGTCGCTTCCGCCCATTTGAAGTTTGACACCAAAATGTTTATACATATGATAAAAATCAAATCCTTGAACCAGCTGGTATGTGAATTCTGTAAAGGACATACCGGTTTCAAGACGTTTCTGAACAGAGTCCTTACTCATCATGTAATTAACTGTGATATGTTTGCCTACATCGCGGATGAAATCCAAAAATGTAAAATCGCGAAACCAGTCATAGTTGTTGACCAACTGTGCTGCATTGGGTAAATTAGTGTCGAAATTTAAGAAATGACTTAATTGCGCTTTAATGCCTGTTACATTGAAGTTGATTTGCTCTATACTCAACATATTTCGTTCTTCTGACTTTCCAGAAGGATCGCCAACCATACCTGTAGCGCCACCTACTAGTGCAATGGGTTTGTGACCTGCTTTTTGTAGGTGCATGAGTAATATGATAGGTACTAAACTGCCTATATGTAAGGAATCAGACGTTGGGTCAAATCCTACATATCCAGTTGTCATTTCTTTCTCCAATTGTTCCTCTGTGCCTGGCATAATATCCTGTACCAAACCTCGCCATTTCAGTTCTTCGATGAGTTTCATAGTAATTGTAAATTGATAACTTTAAATGATAGAAAAATCAAATGTATAACCGATTTTTAAGTATTTTTGTTTGTTAGATAAAATAATATCAATAATAATCCGTTAAAAGGAACATAAAACGATTTCAAAAGTATGTTAAAAAAAATTGGAGTGTTGGGGTTGATGATTTTTAGTCAACTATATGTATCAGCTCAACAACGCAAATATGTCAATGAATTTTTAAATCTTGGCGTAGGAGCACGTGGTATGGGTATGTCTGGCGCTCAGGTGGCATCTGTAAGTGATGTGACATCTGCTTTTTGGAATCCAGCGGGTTTGAACAATGTCAAAGCTGATTTTCAATTGGGCCTTATGCACTCCGAATATTTTAGCAGTATTGCAAAATATGATTATATCGGAAGTGCGTTTCCTATGAAAAATAGAAAAGGCGTCTTGGGTGTTTCAATGATTCGTTTTGCAATAGATGATATACCATATACATTAAACTTAATTCAACCTGACGGTACAGTAGATTACAATAAAATCAAAGCTATATCTGCGGCCGATTATGCTGGTTTGATAACCTACGCTCAGAAGCTGCGAATAAAAAAATATGAAGACCGTGAAGATATCAGCGTAAATGTTGGAGGTAATTTAAAAATTATACATCGAAATATTGGTACATTAGCCAATGCTTGGGGCGCTGGCATCGATTTAGGTGCACAAGCTCGCGTAGGACGTTGGAAATTGGGTGCTGTTGTAAAAGACATTACGACGACATATACACTTTGGTCGTTTAGTTTTACGGATAAAGAAAAGCAAGTGCTTGCACAAACAGGCAATGAAATTGTTTCTAAAAGCACGGAAGTCAATACACCACGTGTGATATTAGGAGGAGGTCGAATATTACCTCTTAGACTTCGGGACACTTCAAAATCGGCTTATGTGTTGGTAGAAACTAACCTAGATATTACGACTGATGGTAAACGCTATGGCAATTTAGTAAATCTCAATCCTTTGAGTATAGACCCTCGTTTAGGTGTAGAATTTGGATATAATAATTTGTTTTATTTTAGAGGTGGTCTAGGTAATTTTCAACGTGTGCTAGATGATAATGATACAACAAACACTGATAAGCGTACCATGTTTCAACCTACTTTGGGAATGGGAGTCAAAATCAAAAACTTTGTGATTGATTATTCGTTCTCTAGTCTCAATGTTCAAAATAGTCCTTTGTATTCTCACTTCATTTCATTGCGTTTAGACATCAATAAAAAAGGAAGTACTTACGGTATATCGAACACAGACATCGATTATAGAGCAAGAGATATCAACAGAAAACTTAATAAATCTACTAAATAAAAAACATGAAGAGTAAAATCATCATTTTTTCAATACTTTTTTTCAGCCTGTGGCAGAGCAAATTTGCACATGCGCAGACCTATGGTAATGAATGGATCAATTACAATCAAACATATTTCAAGTTTAAAATAGCTAAAGATTCGGTTTATAGAATCAATATGTCCACACTTTTTGCTATGGGCATGCCTACAACTGTTGCAGGCGCAAATCTTCAATTGTTTAGAGATGGGATAGAACAGCCTATTTTTGTAAACAATGCAGGAACTCTAGTTGGTTCAGATTATTTAGAGTTTTATGGTCGACGTGCAGATGGGATTTTAGATACGGCCTTATACAAAACACCATCAGCCCAACTGAATCCTAATATGAATCTGATTTCAGATACAGCATTTTATTTTGTTACTTTTAATACTACTACAAATAACAAACGATTTGAATTAAATGCTAATACAATTGTAAATCCTCCTATAAAAGAAGCATTCTTTTGGCATAAAATTGCTGCTAGTTATAGAAATGCCTTTGTCGGTGGACCTTCATATTTTGGTGCAACTCAAACTCCTGTTTTATACCTCAATTCATCGCAGTATGAAGATGGTGAGGGCTTCTCACGTACTTTAACAACTGCAAATGATTCAATTACGATTACTTGTGCTTCGCCATATAATATACAAGGTGGACCTACTGGGTATTTTAAATCTACAGTTGTAGGTAGCTCTTACTTGACTCAGCATCGATTGAAAATATTTGCCAATAATAATGAAATTGCAGATTCATCATTCAGTTCATTTGGCTACAAACGATTTAATGTTTCTGTGCCTTTATCAAATTTATCACCTGCAAATAGAATAATATTTAAGTATACACCTATGAATAATGGGATAAATAATTTGCCCGATCGATATGGTATTTCCTATTTTGAATTTAGGTATCCTCGTTTATTTGATTTTGCAAATAGTTCTGGATTCTATTTTGAATTAGATCCAAAACTAAGTGACTTCTATCTTGAAATTACAAATTTCAATACAGGAAACACATCGCCTAGATTATATGATTTAACTAGCGAAAAATATTATGTTGGCGATATATCTGAAGCGGGTAAAGTCAAGTTTTTGTTACCTGCAAGTGCTCAAATTCAAAAATTTTATTTGCAAAGTTTGGGTGCAGTCAATTATGGCGTTGTAACGGATTTGAAACAAGTTTCGTTCGTAAATTATTCTATTTCAGCAAATCAAGGGGATTACATCATACTTTCACATCAAGGATACTTTAATGATGGTCAAGGCAATAATTATGTCAATGATTATAAGTCTTTTCGTTCTTCCACAACAGGTGGCGGTTTTGTGCCAACTATAGCTGAAGTTCAAAGCATTTATGATGAATTTGGATACGGATATTCTTTCAACAGTCAGGCTTTGAAAAACTTTTTACATTATGCAGTTAAAAGTGCAAATTGGCAATTGAAACCAAGGCATGTATTAATTATCGGGAAAGGCGTTCCTTACAATAAATACCTTCAATACGTTGCTGCGCCATTTTCTACTTATCCATTTTATGCCGTTCCTTCGTTTGGCGAACCTGCTTCTGATATTTTATTGTCTGATTTTGACAAAACTAGCCGTCCTCAGCTTTCGATAGGTCGTATACCCGCTATGAATGGTAGTGATATTAAAAGTTATTTGGATAAAATCAAAGATCATGAAATTGTGAATGCTACGACTTCAAATATGATAAGTGATTCTGTGCTTTGGCGCAAACGTATTTTACATATTGCAGGAGCAAAAGATGCTGCTGAACAAGCTCCCATTTTAGCTTCACTTAACAAACAAGCGAACATAATAGGTAGTCCTTTTTATGGAGGAAATGTAACTACTATTAAAAAAGGGACAACTTCCACCGTTGAGGATGTAAATAGTAAAACAATTGATAATTTGTTTAACAGCGGTCTTGGTTTAATTCAGTTTTTTGGTCATTCATCAGCGTCGGGTATTGACTATAACTTAGATTTTCCTGAAAATTATAAAAACTACAAACGTTATCCGGTATTCATTGCCAATGGATGTGGTGCAGGGAATATTTTTATTCTATCAGGCTTACGATCACTTGGAGAACGCTTTGTATTGACACCCAATGGTGGTGCAATTAGTTTTATAGCAAGTGTAAACACTGGTCTGACAAGTAGTTTAGCAACATATACTGATTCATTATATGGCAATATTGGATTTAAACAGTATGGAAATACATTAGGAGAACAAATGCAAAAGACGGTATTCAACTTTATGAGTAATCCATCTTTTATGGGCGATAATTTACTTCGCTTGCATGGCGAACAAATTGTGCTCAATGGTGATCCTGCTACGAAAGCTTATGTTTTCGAAAAACCAGATTATGCCGTTGAAGAAAAAGGAGTCACATTCAAACAACTAAATCTGACTACCTCAATTGACTCTTTTGATGTAGAAATATTGGTTCATAATTTAGGTCGATATACCCAAGATTCAGTAGGAATATACATCAAACGTGTTTTGCCAAATAATATTGAAAATATCTTGTTTAATCAACGTTATGCAGGAATTTCAAATAGTGATACAATACGATTAAAAGTACCCGTACTAGGTGAAGATGCTTTGGGGGTTAATTTCTTAGAAGTAATTATAGATCAAGAGGGATTTATTGATGAAATTGCTGAAAATAACAATTCAGTTAAACGACAATTTGTTGTTTATAACGATGACTTAGTGCCCGTTTATCCGCCTCAATTTAGTATTGTCAGTTCGCAAGGAATTACACTTAAAGGTTCCACACTAAATGCATTTGCACCATCTAAAACCTATGTGTTACAAATGGATACTACTGAAGCATTTGATAGTCCTTTATTATTATCCACATCGATTACAAGTTCTGGCGGTGTGATCAAATGGCAGCCAACTACTACGCTACGTGACAGTACAGTGTATTATTGGAGAAGTGCAATGGATACTCTGTACGGCAATAAAACACATCGTTGGAGTACAAGCTCATTTGTGTTTTTAAACCAAAGTGCACCAGGTTGGAATCAATCTCATTACTATCAATTCTTGAAAAATAATTACAATAGTATATACTTAGATTCTGCATCAAGGCAATTTAAATTCAGCGCATTAAGCAAAAAACTTCAAGTTCAAAATGTATGTATGAATGCTCCTGCTCCGTATACATACACATGGCCAGATTATTTAGCCAAAATCAATGGTAGTACATTATATACCTTTGGTTGCGATCCTTATCCTGGGTATTCAAGTTTACAGTTTATTGTCATCGATACTTTAACTGGTCAGCCGTGGATAAATACCAAAGATCCGAATATAAATCAAGGTCGTTTTGGATGCTTTGCACCTTGCCGTATCAGTCCAGGTGGTGGTGTGTACGAAGATCCATTTTTTGAGTTTAGTTTTATTGCAACGTCTTCTCCAGTTACATTATCTGCAATACAATGGCGCCAACGGATTATGGATTTCATAGATTCTATTCCCACAGGTTATTATATGATGATTCAACCAAGACTTTGTGTTGGTGCAGGTGCAAATGCATGTGGTACACGAAACACGACTTTTATAAACCAATGGAAAGCAGACACAACGACAAATGGTGCTGGTAATTCATTGTATCATAAATTCAAAAATTTAGGTTTTACTGAAATTGATTCGTTTTACAAAAATCGCCCTATGATTTTTTGGAGCAGAAAAGGACGAGCTAATACTGTGCAACAATTTGTAGAAAGTGATAGTACGAAAAAATTATTTGCTGAGTTTGATTTTCAATCTTATTTGTACGAAGGTAAAATTGCTTCAGATAAAATTGGTCCTGCTAAAGTATGGAGTCACTTTTACAGAAAGGGACAAAATATTGATGCGTCATCAGGAGATAGTGTGTTGGTCGACATAATAGGTATTGATGCTCAAGGTAATGAATCTGTGTTAGCCAGTGTTCAAGGTGATACGTCTCTATCATTTATTGATGCTAAATAAAGATAATATTTT
>JBILCF010000037.1:0-18116 GCA_044353325.1 Chitinophagaceae bacterium
CGGTGGTGGTACACCGTGTTTTGAACATGGTATAGACTTCATGAACGAGCAAGGCAACACAGTCTATTTGCGCACGAGCATTGACCTTTTGGCAAAACGCATTTCTGCTGACACAACTACTCGACCTAAGTTAGCGCAAGCAGCTCCTGCCGACTTAACAACCCATATCGAAACCTTACTACACCAAAGAGAAAAATATTATTCGCAAAGTCAATATTCTATAGACATGAATCAAGACGATGATACTATTTTTGCAACCTTAACAAATTTGTATGTCCAAACCAGCTTTACTTCTCGGTAGTTTTTTTGCCATGACCGCGGTCATATTGGGTGCTTTTGGAGCACATTATCTCAAAACTATATTTACACCCGAATTGCTCACGAGCTTTGAAACAGGCGTCAAATACCAACTCTACCACAGTTTTGCCTTATTGTTTTTGGGTCTTTATGCCCAGTTGGCCAACCGCAACGTAAATGTCATAGCAGGTTTGTTTGCAGGCGGTATCGTCTTATTTTCGGGCTCTATCTATGTATTGTGTTACCTCAAAGGCACCATGCAAATAGGCTTGGGCGGCCTCGGAATCCTCACACCCATAGGAGGTGTAATGTTTATAATGGCTTGGATCATGCTTGCGTTACAAGTTCTGAAAATTAAGTAGAGAAAGGTAGAATTTTTGGAGCTGGACTGAGGGGCTTTTTTAAACTACTTCTTGCTGCTAGCAGCGCGCGGCGCTCGCTTACATCAAGGCTAGACTTCAGAAACATTTACTTTATTGAGCTCATGAAATGCAGACCACCAAACAAAACTTAAATCGTACTCTTTTAGCAAAAGAGAAATCCCCAAAAATAAGAATACGGTTTGTTACATTACTGATATTTAATTTTGAGTATCATTAAAAAATACTACCCAAAAGCAACACTTTTTGTTCGTATTGAACTATATTTACTTCTAAAACTATACATATAAACAAGTTGTCCAAAATTGCGAAGCCGATAAACGGAAACAACATTAAAAGACAAAAAATAAATGGACGACTGCAACATATTTGAAATTTGGGAAGAATATAAATCTTCATTGTTTGGTTATATTAAAAAACGTGTAACTAACGTAGACGATGCCAAAGACATTTTACAAGATGTATTACTAAAAAGCTATCAATACTGTTCAAAAGGAAAAACAGTATTATACTTAAAATCTTGGTTGTATAAAATTACGCAAAACACAATCATTGACTATCATAAAAAGAATAGCAAAACAGTTTTATTTACACTTGATTTTGTTGAAACAGAAAGTAAAAAATCTATTGTTGGCGAAGCATCTGACTATATCAAGGTATTACTTAAACTTTTGCCAAACGATTATGCTACACCACTTTATATGTCTGACATTGACGGAATAGACCAGAAAACAATTGCAGAAAATTTGGGGCTGACATTGCCTAACACAAAATCAAGAATTCAAAGGGCAAGAGTAAAACTAAAAGAAAGGTTTTTGGAATGTTGCGTTGTTAGTTTTGACGAAAGTGGCGAAATGGTTTCGTTTGACATTAAACCAGAATGTACAGCCCTAAAAGAAGAACAAGCACGTATTGAAAATAGAGTTTAATAATTCTTGCATCTTTTTCATATTGCAAAGTCATAGATAGAAATCTTAAAAATGGAAGATGTAATAATTATTGGTGCAGGTTTAAGTGGTCTTGCAACAGCCTTTCAACTCAAAAAAGCAGGACTTAGCTTAAAAATTTTAGAAGCACAAAACCGTTTAGGTGGTCGAATTGAAACAATTTATGGTAATTACCAAACCCCTATGGAAATGGGTGCTACTTGGTTTGGTAAAGAACATAACCACCTTTTACAGCTTTTGAAAGAACTTAATATTGGCTTTTTTGAACAGCATACCGAAGGTACTGCTTTGTTTGAAACAATGTCATTTGAACCACCACAACAACACTTTGTTCCAGCCAATACACATTCTGCATACAGAGTTAAAGGTGGCACATATAGTATTATTGAAGCACTATATCAGAATATAGGCAAAGAAAGTGTAATCTTAAATACCGAAATACTTAAAATTGTAGATGAAGGTGATAGTCTTAAACTTACCGATAGTTTGCAAAATGATTTTCTCTGTAAAAAGCTGATTATTGCTTTACCACCACAATTACTTATCAATACAATTCAATTTTCCCCTACATTGCCTCAAGAAGTAAGTCAAGTAATGCAAAAGACACAAACTTGGATGAATGGTTCATCAAAATTTTCTGTTGAATACAAAAAACCGTTTTGGAAAGAAAACGGTTTTTCAGGAAGTGTTTATAGTCAATCAGGTTTAGCCACAGAAATTTACGACCATAGCAATTTTGAAAACACGAAATTTGCCATAAAAGGTTTTTTAAATGGTTCTGCCAATCACTACTCTTTTGAAGAACGAAAAGATAAAGTTATTGCACAGTTGAAACATTATTTTGGTAACAAAGCACAGGATTTTGAAAGTTACAACGATAAAACTTGGAATGATAAATACATTCAGTCCATCAATGAGACCTTTCTTCCACCTCATTTTAATAATGGACATCCTGTATTTGAAGAAAGTTTGATGAACAACAAACTTTTTTTTACAGGAACAGAGACAACTCATATTTTTAGTGGATATATGGAAGGTTCAATCATTGCCTCAAATTCAATCGCAACAAAGGTTTCAAAAATAATTAAAAAATAATTCAATATTTTTTGCATCTTTTTTAAAGTTTCAAGTCATAGGGGCTAACACTTTAAAAAAGATAAAAAATGAGTAAATCACAAGCATTAATTGTAGGTGGCACAACAGGAATGGGCAAAGCCACTGCACAACTTTTATTACAACAAGGAATAGAAGTTATTATCGTTGGCAGAGCAGACAAAAACCTTGAAGTTGCCGAAAAGGAGCTTTCTACTTTCGGGGACGTAAAAACGGTAGCATTAAATTTGTTTGATATGCAGGAAGTAAAAACTTTTTCTGAAAAGTTAGCCTCAGAATTTCCTAACCTTAAACATTTGGTAAATGCAGCTGGGTATTTTAGTCCAAAGTCGTTTTTAGAACATACCGAGGCGGACTATGACATTTACCACAATTTCAACAAATCATTTTTTTTTATTACGCAAGCAGTAGCTAAGGTAATGTCTTCAAATGGTGGTGGTTCTATAGTAAATATTGGTTCTATGTGGGCAAAGCAAGCTATCAAAGCTACACCATCAAGTGCTTATTCAATGGCTAAAGCAGGGTTGCACAGCCTTACACAGCATTTGGCAATGGAGCTAGCAGAGAGCAATATCCGCGTGAATGCCGTTTCGCCAGCAGTAGTTGTTACGCCAATTTACGGTTCATTCATAGAAGAAAGTAAAATTGAAGAAACCTTACAAGGTTTCAATGGTTTTCACCCAATTGGAAGAGTAGGAAGACCAGAAGACATTGCCAAAACAATCAACTTTTTATTAGGAGATGAAAGCTCTTGGGTTACAGGTGCTATTTGGGATATTGATGGTGGCGTAATGGCAGGTAGAAATTAATCACTTTTTTAAAATAAATAAAATGGCAACAATAAGGTATATTATTCGTTTCGTTTTTTTTAGAAACTAAAATTCCTTTCTTTCCCTTTCGATTGATTTAGTTTATCTTCGATTAGGGGAAGTGAATAATATTTTATTTACAAACTTATATAAATTATCATTCTTCGCTACCGTATAAAATTTACCAACAGACCAAAACATTGAACAGTCACAAATACATATTAACAGTTTTTATTTTGACAATTTGCATTGGATTGACGGCATGCTCAATTCAAAATGCGGACATACAGCAAACGGACAAACTCTGCAACGACACTTCAATTACTCAACAGACAAACTCTGCAACGACAAATAGTTTGACTTTACAAAACGATAAACTGACAAAAATCTATATCCAAAGCATTGCTGAGTTTATCAAAACAGCTTACAAAAAAGACAAAACCACTTTTGACACTTTGTATTTTGGCAAGCATAGGTACGGACAAACTGACGACTTTCCAGATATTGAACTACCTGAGACCATCGAGAAAACTCACATCCGACTTGTTAGCCCTGAAGTTGGACTGAAAAAACAGAAAGAAAAAAAATCGTTGGTTTATGTGAATATGATGGGTTGGGTAGACAAAGTAAATGCATCGTTTTTGTTCGTGGTTTTCACAAACCGTTGCGAACATCAATATGATTATACTATAAATTTCAACTTCAACACCTCATCAGACAAATTTGAGTTGGACAAAATAGAATATGAAAATTATTTGCACAGCAATGGCCAAAAACCCAAAAGGATTACACTGTACAAGGACGGCAATTATATTGGGGACAAATAACCTTTTCGCCTATATATACTTCAATGCATATTTGATGTTAAGTATTTCTGTGCTGATAAGTTAACTTTCATAAGCACAAGTTGGTCTTGAATTTTAAAATTAAGAGGAGCTTCAACCTTGTTACAATTTTCCGAAACTCTTATCTTAATTTTATCCTATGTTCATGACTAACAAATAAACTAAAATCGAATTAAAAGGATTGATTTGAGACAAACTATGGCTTGTTTCCTATATATTTGTTTTATTCGTCACTTTTAAACTTTACGAATTTTGGGGTTAAAAAAGTATGCATTCAATGTCGAAACTTATAGTCAAATAGAAGGACAAAAAATCACAATATGATTAAACCTTTTCTACATAAAACTTGCATTGGAATACTTTTGATATTGATGATTGGATTTTTAATTCCACAGTCATTTAAAATGCCCGTTAAAAATGTTACAAAAGAAAGCTATTCACAACATTCATTTTGGTATTATCCTTGGGGCAAATCAGTAACACATAAAGGAGTGGATATTTTACACCAAAAAAACTTCAATTACTTCAGCTACGAATGGTATAGTGTTATATACTGGCACTATTGATTTAGGAGGGAATGTTATTTATGTTCTTGGTCCAAAATGGCGTTTGCATTATTCTGCTCATTTGGATGAAATTAAAACAAGTCTATTTTCATTTGTTTCGACAGATACAGAAATTGGTTCTGTTGGAACATCAGGAAATGCAGTAGGAAAATCACCACACCTTCATTATGCCATTAAAACAATTATCCCTTATATATGGCGTATTGACAAAAGTAAACAAGGATGGGAAAAGATGATTTTTTTAAACCCAATTGAATATTTAAATGAGAGTTTCGATAAGGAATAAGTCCAACTTATGTATTGATTCAACTTCAAAAATAACTATTTAAAAAAAATACTATTTATATTTGTTTTACCTATTCGATTTGAAGATATTATTTGAATTTTATCCCCTTTGAATATAGTTTTGGAAATACTTGAATACTTACCTACAAAAATAAATTTAGTACGAATACAATTATGATATCCATTGTAAAAGCAACTCCATCACATGTACAAACAATACTTACTATCGGAAAGATCTCAGTAGAAGAAGCCCATAGAAGCAGCTGCGATGAAACAGTTTTAGGTCAATACATTGAGAAAAACTACAATATACATTCTATCCAAGAAGAGCTGAACGATGATAAAAATATATATCACATCCTATATGTAGATGACAAGCCTGCTGGTTTTTCTAAGATTATCCTCAATGTAGCTCATCCCAATATTCTACAAAAAAACAGCACAAAGCTGGATCGGATCTATTTTTTGAGTGAATTTTTTGATCGAAAATTAGGATTGGAATTACTTCAATTCAATATTAATTTAGCCAAAAACAACAACCAATCTGGCATGTGGTTATTTACTTGGGTAGGCAATACAAGGGCCATAAATTTTTATTTAAAACATGGCTTTCAAATAATAGGAAGTCACAATTTTCAAGTTACGGAAACACACTATAACTTGAATCATCAAATGTTTCTTCCATTTCAGTAAATGGCAATTAAAAAATATCTCATCTAAGATTCATACCTTAGTTAAATTCTCTACCATGTTTCGATTCAAATTCCACTAATTGAGACGATTTCAAAAAATCGAATTACATTTTTAGACAGATTATGAGTTTTTTCGAAGATATAAATTAATGTGAGTTTTATGATTAATAAGTACCCTTCGAACAAATAAAAAGAGTCTATAAGTCAATAACTTACATTAAGCTATCATCGCTTTATACATTTCCTTTTTGATTTCTTCCATGGGCAAATTCATGGTGAGTTTACCATTCATGGCTATAGAAAGTCTACCCGTTTCTTCTGAAAGAATTACCACCAATACATCGCTGTGTTCGGTAGCCCCTACCGCAGAACGATGGCGCAAACCTGTACCCGAAGGCAATTCCGTACTATCACTAATGGGCAATACAACACCTGCAGCTATTAGCATATCTTTATCCACTAATACAGCACCATCGTGTAATGGACTATTTTTTTCAAAAATACTTTCGAGCAGTTTAGCGCTCACCCGACCATTGATGACCTTACCCGTATTGGTATCAAATTCAAATTTTTCGGAACGTGCTATAACAAGTATAGCCCCCATATGTTTGTCTTGTAAATACTTCAAAGCATGACTGATTTCTTCAATAATATCTTCCTCCACAATATACTTGTTGAGCGAGTTGGACTGAAACAAGCGACTTACGAATCCATTTTTACCCAAAGGCGAACGCCGTCCTAATACGATCAAAAACTTTCGAATCTCTGGTTGGAATACTACGATAAGTCCTATCATTCCTATACTAACCATACGGTCGAGGATTTCGCTCATCATCGGCATTTTAAGCTTGTTGACGATGAGCCAGAGAATATAGATAGCTAAGCCGCCAACAAAAATATTGAAGGCAATACTACCTCGTAAGGCTCGATACATTTGTATGACGATAAGTATCACCATAGCGATATCGATAATCTCTATAAATGTCAATGAAGTAAAATAATGTATAAAAAAATCATTCATGGAGGACAAATATAGTACTTTTAACCCGAGAAAATCCCCATGGAAGCAGTCATACAAATAGAAGCCCTTTGCAAACAATATCAATTGGGAACGCAAGTCATACCTGTACTCAAAGGACTAGACTTACAAATCATGCGAAATGAATATGTGGCCTTGATGGGACCTTCAGGATCGGGCAAATCTACACTCATGAATATTTTGGGATGCTTGGACACTCCGACATCTGGAACCTATACTTTAAATCATAAACAAGTCAATACACTAGGCGATAACGAACTGGCTGCCATTCGCAACCAAGAAATAGGATTTGTATTTCAACAATTCAATTTGTTACCAAGACTTACAGCCATGGAAAATGTAGCTTTGCCACTAGTTTATGCGGGTGTACCTAAGCTGTTGCGCGAAGAACGTGCCTTGGCAGTTTTGGAAAAAGTGAATTTGTCAGATCGCTCGCACCACAAACCCAATGAGCTTTCGGGCGGACAATGCCAACGTGTAGCTATTGCACGTGCATTAATCAACAATCCATCAATCATATTGGCTGACGAACCGACCGGAAATCTTGATTCGATTACTTCTGTAGAAATTATGTCCATATTCAATGCGATTCATGCATCTGGCAATACAGTCATTTTGGTGACACACGAAGAAGACATTGCGCGCTATGCGCACCGAGTAATACGCCTCAAAGACGGACTCATAGAACGTGATGAAAGACAATAAGATTTAAGATATATTGTTTTTTTAAAACTCACAATTTTTAGGCGTACGTGGAAAAGGAATTACGTCGCGGATATTGCCCATACCAGTTACAAACAATACCAAACGTTCAAATCCAAGTCCGAAGCCTGCATGTTTGCAAGTTCCAAATCGGCGCGTATCCAAATACCAATACATTTCTTCAGTAGGTATGTGCATTTCGTGCATACGTTGCTCAAGCTTTTCTAGGCGCTCTTCACGTTGCGAGCCTCCAATGATTTCTCCAATACCCGGTGCTAAGATGTCCATAGCAGCCACAGTTCTTCCATCATCATTTTGACGCATATAAAATGCTTTGATATCCTTCGGATAATCGGTTACTATAACGGGTTTCTTGAAATGCTTTTCGACCAAATAACGTTCGTGCTCACTTTGCATATCGATGCCCCAGCTCACTTCGTATTGAAATTTTTTCTTTTTATATGCAGGCGATTGCAATAAGATGTCAATAGCTTCCGTATAAGTCACACGTTCAAAATCGTTGGCCAACATAAAATTAAGTTTATCCTTCAAACCAAATTCTGCTCGATCTTGTGTCGGTTTTTGCTTTTCTTCTTCAGCTAAACGCGCATCCAAAAAGTCGATATCATCAGGATGCTTCTCCATGGCATAACGAATCACATATTTCAACATTTCTTCAGCCAAATCAGCATTTTCTTTCAATTCATTAAAAGCTACCTCAGGTTCTATCATCCAAAATTCTGCCAAGTGACGAGCGGTATTGGAATTTTCGGCTCTAAAAGTTGGTCCAAAAGTGTATACTTTACCCAAGGCCATAGCCGCTAGCTCAGCTTCAAGTTGCCCACTTACTGTAAGATTCGCACTTCGGCCAAAAAAATCTTGACTATAATCTACATGACCTTCTTCATTTTTAGGAAGCTTTTCCATATCCAAAGTTGTCACTTTAAACATCTCTCCTGCACCTTCAGCATCTGATGCTGAAATAATCGGCGCATGCATATAAATGAAATCTTTTTCTTGGAAAAATTTATGAATACCATAAGACAATGCATTGCGTAAGCGAAATACACTTCCAAATGTATTGGTACGAAAACGCAAATGCGCTATCTCGCGTAAAAACTCAAGGCTATGCTTTTTTGGTTGTAAAGGATATTTTTCAGGATCACTATCGCCAAGTATCGTGACAGAATCTGCTATCATTTCTACGGTTTGCCCTTTACCTTGAGATGGAACTATTTGCCCTGTTGCAGAAATACATGCACTTGTAGTAATACGTTTTAATGTAGCTTCGTCAAGCATATTTAGCGCCACTACGACTTGCAAATTGTTGTTGGTGCTACCATCGTTGAGTGCTATAAACTGATTGTTACGAAATGTACGTACCCAGCCTTTGACGGTTGTAGCATAGTTAACTTGTTCACCTTTTAATATTTCTTTAATGTATTTCATTGTATTTAAACCTTTGATTTTCATGAAAATGAGCACTTATAAATGCTTGACTGCCATGAGGAATATGCTCGCTTTCTGTTGAATAGGTCGCAAATATAAGGTGTAGCTAGTTGCATAAAAAACAAAACAATTAATTTTGAATGATTTTATAGGTTAAAATTATAACATTTATTTAGTTATTCTCTACAACTAGTGCAGTATATTTGCGACCTTCAATGAAAAAATATTTACTATTTACAGCATTTGTCGCCTTCTTGTTGAGCTCGTGTAGTAGCACATTTGAAAAAGTGCAAAAAAGCAAAGATTTTGAG
Organism: Chitinophagaceae bacterium; assembly: GCA_044353325.1. Lineage (GTDB taxonomy): Bacteria > Bacteroidota > Bacteroidia > Chitinophagales > Chitinophagaceae > OLB11. Next base: position 9,436 of record JBILCF010000037.1, read on the forward strand.
TACAAACTGACAAAAGCCGACGAATATTACAATGCAAAGCAATATGGTAAAGCCAATATGTTGTATGAGGAATTACTGACTGTTTACAAAGGCACTAAAAATTTCGAAATCATTTACTTTAAATACGCTTATACTTTTTATAACCAAAAAAGCTATTTACCAGCATCTTATCACTTCAAAAACTTTGCAGATTTATTTCCAAAATCTCCGAAAGCTGAAGAATGCGAATACCTCAACAGCCTTTGCTTATACAAACTTTCGCCAGATTATACCTTAGATCAAACCAATACTGTCAAATCTATAGGTGAAATGCAAACATTTGTCAACACACACCCAGATTCTAAGCGTATCAAAGATGCTAATAGAATCATTGACGAATCGCGCGAAAAATTGGAAGTTAAAGACTTGTACAGTGCTGAATTGTATTTTAAAATCAAACAATTTAAAGCCGCTTCAGTAGCCTTTGAACAACTCATTCGCAAATACCCTGATTCCAAGAAAAGCGAGTACTATCATCTGATGGTAGCCAAAGCTTTTTATCGTTATGCATTAAATAGTATACCTGAAAAACAAGAAGAACGTTTAAACACTGTAATTGCAGATTATAGAGATTTTATCGAAAAATTTCCAAAAAGCCAATATAGAAGTGAATTTGAGAAAATAAATTCCTTATCTTTGCAATCCTTAAAAAAAATAAGCAAATCATGACAAACAACAAAAAACTCCTGATCAATACTACAAACCCTTCTATCGAAGCGCGTGACTTGTCGTTAATTCAAGAAAAAACAGGTAATTTGTATGAGTCTATCGCTATCATAGCCAAACGTGCCAATCAAATTAATACACGTATTAAAGACGAATTGCACCGCAAATTAGAAGAATTTGGAAGTCTTAATGACAATTTGGAAGAAATCAATGAAAATAAAGAGCAAATCGAAATCTCTCGTTTTTATGAAAGAATGGCCAATCCTTCTATCCAAGCTACACACGAAATCTTGAACGACAAGATTTATTTCAAAAATCGTGACTAATATTCGTACTTTTTTTTATTAACCTACTAACCCCCTATTCATATTTATGAAGGTACTCAACCTAACCTTCTCAAAAAAAATAGGTATTGAAAAGTCTTCTAAGAACGATTTTTTACTCCAATTACCATTTTCTGAAAAAGTACAAAACCATCTCAATACCTTACACGGATCTGCCTCCTATGCCCTAGCCGAAATTTCAAGCGGTTACTTTTTGAGCCTCAATTTTGCTGATATAGCCGATCAAACAATCCCTATTTTACGCTCTTCATGCATGAAATACAAAAAAAGTGGCGACTCCAATCTATATTCTAAAGCCAAGTTGAAGGAAAATACAGTTGAGGATATTTTATTACAATTGCAATTTAAACGTAAAGCATTTTTCACGATTGAGGTTAAATTATATAATGAAGTTAATCAGCTTGTCGTTATAGGTGAATTTGAATGGTTTGTAACAATGCGCTAATTCTTGGCCATTTTTTAGGAAACTTTATACCTTCTACACTTTATTTTTGGTCGATTTGTTGCATCTTTGTGTATCATGAAGGGTAAAAAAATATTGATTGGAATTACAGGTAGCATCGCTGCCTATAAAATCCCTCATCTTGTTCGATTATTGATCAAATCTGGTGCTGAGGTACAAGTCGTCATGACACCTTCAGCTACTCAATTCGTATCCCAATTGGTGTTAAGTACACTCAGTAAACGTGTTGTTTTACATGAATTATCTTCAAACGACAATTGGACCAACCATGTCATGCTTGGCCGTTGGGCCGATGTTATGGTCATAGCGCCTGCTACTTGCAATACAATATCCAAAATGGCGCACGGATTGTGCGACAATCTGCTACTTTCAATTTATATGTCTGCTACTTGTCCAATCATGATAGTACCCGCTATGGACGAAGACATGTGGCATCATCCTGCGTTTCAAACTAATTTAAATACTTTAAAACAATTTGGTCATGTAGTGTTGGAAAGTCAATTTGGCGAATTGGCAAGCGGATTAATTGGTATGGGGCGCATGGCAGAACCCGAAGAAATTATTACACAAATCGGTCAGTTTCTGAACAAAAACTTGCGTTTAAAAGGTAAAAAAGCACTAGTAACTGCAGGACCAACATACGAAAATATAGATCCTGTTCGTTTTATTGGAAATCATAGTAGTGGAAAAATGGGCATAGCTTTAGCAGATGCATTAGCTAAGGAAGGTTGCGAAGTGCATTTGGTCTTGGGGCCAAGTTCTTTGTCGCCTAGTGAAGCAAACATTCGTGTTACGCGTGTTACATCTGCTCAAGAAATGTATGATGCAGCTGTGGCCGATTTTAATCAAATGGATCTTGCAATTATGAGTGCAGCAGTTGCTGATTATACACCGATGGTTAAGTCTAATGTGAAAATTAAAAAGAAAGATGAAGAATATTCCATTCAACTCACCAAAACAAAAGATATATTAAAGCACTTAGGCTCTATCAAAACTGCTCAACAAATTCTGGTTGGATTTGCCTTGGAGACATCGGATGAAAAAAACTATGCATTAAAAAAATTAAATGAAAAAAATGCAGACGCTATCATTTTGAACTCACTCAATGATGCTGGTGCTGGCTTTGCTCACGATACAAACAAAGTTACTCTTTTTGAAAAAAATGGTCAAGAAACGGATTTTCCATTGCAATCAAAAACTGAATTGGCAAATAATATTGTTGAAAAAATAATTCAATGGACTCATGAAATATAAATTAAGTGTTTACATATTGACTTTATTAGCATCCTTATCAGCTTCAGCCCAAGAACTGAATTGTAAAGTCATTGTAATGGCCGAGCAAATAACCGGTGTGGAACAAAAGGTTTTTAAAACAATGGAATCTGATGCTGCCACATTCATCAACACAAGAAAATGGGGTAATGACGCATTTGAAAATAAAGAAAAAATAGAATGCGTTTTTACCATTATCCTCAATAAACAAATAGAAGGCGTTGAAGGTGGTTTTATGGGTAGATTGTCAATACAAGCCACTAGACCAGTATACAATACAACTTATACGACCTCATTGGTCAATTATACCGATAAAGATTTTGCAATCAAATATATTCAATTTCAACCCTATGATTTCAATGACAATAGAGTAACTGGCAACGAACCTTTGGTTTCCAACCTTTCAGCTATGCTTGCATACTATTGCTATATTATTTTAGGTTTAGATTACGATAGTTTTGCCTTAAAAGGTGGAACTGACTTTTTCAATAAAGCATTAAATATCGTCAACAATGCACCTGAGAATAAAGCAATTACAGGGTGGAAAGCAACTGAAAGCCAACGTAATCGATATTGGCTTACCGACCAACTCCTCAATACTCGATTTGTAAGCATGAGAGATGTTTTTTACAAATACCACCGTTTGGGTGTTGATCAATTGGCGACGGAACCTGAAGCTGCACGAAATACCATGAATAGCTTATTTCCAATTATGCAAACGGTCAATAATGAAAATCCTTCGAGTATGCTTATGCAATTTTTTATCAATACTAAAAGTGAAGAAATTAGAAACTTTTTGGTAGCGACTTCTATGGCTGATAAGCAAAAAATCATCCCGCTATTATCTCAGATTGATGTGGCTAATGCTGCAAAATATGCCGAATTACTAAAATAATCATGAAAAAAGGCCTTAAACTATTCCTTGTTGGATATACGTATTGGATTCTTCAATCGTGTGGAAATCAATTTACCCCAATCCCTATCCACAAGATGTCTGACATGTTGCTTGAAATGCACCTTGCAGAATCGCTTTCACAACAATTGCCCAAAGACTCTAATCAGACATCCTACAAAAACGAAGATTCACTCTTGGTATTCAATGCTGAAATATTAAAAAAATATCATATATCTGAGACTACATTTAAAACCAATATTGACTGGTATAAAATGCAACCTGAAATGCTCGATTCTGTTTATCAAAACATATTATCAGAAATCGCCATATTACAATCAAAGGAGAATAAATAAAATTTATATACTTTTTAAGATTAAATAGGATTTACTTTAGGCATATTTCCCTACTTTTGTACGAATCACACATAAAAAATACGCAGAAATGGGCAAGCTCAAAGATCTATTTTACGACGAAGCTATCAAATCGTCCAATGACATTAAAACCATGCTAAAAGACCATGGTAACACCGTAATCGACACTGTAACCCTATCGCAAGTATACCAAGGTATGCGCGGAATAGTTGGTTTAGTCACTGAAACCTCATTATTAGACTCCAACGAAGGTATTCGATTTAGAGGCTATTCTATACCTGAATTAGTCGAAAAGTTACCAAAAGCAGAAGGCGGTTCACAACCTTTACCTGAAGGTTTGTTTCATTTGATGCTGATTGGCGAAATCCCTTCTGAAGATGATGTAGAGCATCTTTCTGGCGTTTTTGCACGCCGTTCGCATGTACCAAATTATGTTTTTGACGCTATCGAAGCTCTTCCAGTGCATACACATCCTATGACACAGTTTAGTATTGCTATCATGGCACTTCAAACTGAGTCTTTGTTTGCCAAAGCATATGGCGAAGGAATCAATAAGAAAGAGTATTGGAACTATATCTACGAAGATACCATGAATCTTATTGCTCGCTTACCTCGTATAGCAGCATACATTTTCAGACGTAAATACCGAAATGGAGACCATATACAACCTAATGGCATGTTGGATTGGGCTGCAAACTTTGCACATATGCTAGGATACGAAGACGAAGGATTCCGCGAATTGATGCGATTATACCTTACAATACATGCTGATCATGAAGGTGGAAATGTGAGCGCGCACACCACACACTTAGTCGGCTCTGCATTGAGCGATCCATATTTGGCTTTTGCAGCTGGTATGAATGGCTTAGCGGGTCCATTACATGGACTTGCAAACCAAGAAGTGATTCGTTGGATCGAAGAAATGAATAGCGCGTTGAATACCGAATTGCCTACAAAAGAGCAGATCGCTGATTATATCAAAAAAACATTAACGGAAGGAAAAGTTGTACCTGGATACGGCCACGCTGTATTGCGTAAAACCGATCCTCGCTTTGTCGCTCAAATGGAATTTGCAAAAAAATATTGCCCAAATGATGCATTGGTACAAACGGTTTGGAACATTTACGAAGTAGCCCCTCCAATATTGGAATCTACTGGTAAAATCAAAAACCCTTGGCCAAATGTTGATGCACATTCTGGTGCATTGTTGAAACACTTCGGTATGGTAGAAGAAGATTTCTATACCGTAATGTTTGGTGTATCTCGTTCATTGGGTGTATTGGCTAGTCTTTGTTGGGACCGTGTTTATGGCTTCCCAATCGAACGTCCTAAATCTGTTACAACGGCTCAAGTAAAACAATGGTTGAATAAAGAAATTTCAACATTAGAATAAAGAAAATTACGACTACATAAAAAACCGAAGTTTGAACTTCGGTTTTTTTTATGTTTAAACTTTTAGACTACTTTAGAATTACTATTTGTATATGATCAATTCTTCGCATTCTTGACCAAATAAGCCGACACCATCATGTGTTGCCCATCATCTAGTTTGGCATTTGGACCCATTTTTTCCATAATAACAACCCATTCTGATGCAGTTTTGGAAAAAGGTGAATACAATTCATGACATTTTTTACAACTTGATTCATAAATGGATTGTCCATTGCCTAAGCGTTGTGGATTTACATTTCGATACATTTCAACGAGCTCATCTGCAGTTTTGCCATCCCAAGGATGTTGCAAACTTGATGACGATGAAGTCCTAGCAGGTTTATCTAAAGGATCATTTTGGGCTTGGATAGAAGAACTTGGCATTGGAGCAGACTTCGATTCATCACTTGCTACCGGTTTAGATGCAGCTGTTGATTGAGACGTTTTGGGAGAACAATTCGATAAAATAAGTAATGTAGAAGCTATCAAACTGAGTGAAATTAATTTTCGCATGGTTTTTTTTTAAGGTTATAATAAAGATATATTGAACAACTTATTTACCTGCATTTTGCACCAAATAGGCCGTAACCATAGATGCATGCTCGCTACCAAAATTGGCTTTTGGCCCCATGGTTTTCATGACATTGACCCACGAAAGACCTGATCGCGAAGATGGCGAATACAATTCATGGCACTTTTGACAATTGGTTTCAAACAACATTCTGCCTTTATCTACACGATCTTTGGTTTGTGTAAGATAGGTATTTAAAGTAGCATTGGCAGACGAACTACTTGACGTTGTACTCGAAGATGAACTCGAAGAACTACTACTACTTGACGAAGAACTACTTGATGAAGGTCTTGCATTCGATGGTGTTTCACTTGTACTACTAGATGAAGATTCTTTGGTACAATTGCCAGAAGAGGCTGTTGATTTAGAAGTTTTAGGTGAACAATTAACCAAAATAACTAAACTAAAAGCTATAAGTACAAATGATACAATTTTTTTCATGCATAGAATTTGAGGCTAAGGTAGTTCAAATTTAGAAATGAGTAATGCAAATTAATTCTAAATCAACTTAAAAAAATAAAGTTTCTACTTACAATACAAATTGATTTTCAATAAAATCAATAGCTTGTTTGAGTCTTTCTTTTTCATTGCCCCGAACTATAATATACGGAATAGATTTTGCAGCAATTAAACCACAATACAATTGAAAAAAATAGTTGCGCAATTCGATTTCAGGATGTTCACGCAAGGGATCAGGCTGCCAAGGAAAATCTGGCGCAGTTAATATATATAAGTCATACTTCCGTTGTTCTATTTTTTGCAGAATAAATGGATCACAACGCTGATAAGCATATTCGCTCCATACTTTTAGGACATGCAAATCGGTATCGCAAATCAAAATATTGGTTGCTTTGATTGCCAAATCATCTTCCAATTCAAGTTGCCCTTTGGCTATGGTCAACAAATCGGATTCTTTATACGATCGACCCAGATGTTCCAAATACATTCTTGCATATTCTGGTACCCACAGTGTTTTATAATGTGAAGCTAACTGCGAAGACAATGTACTTTTACCTGTACTTTCTCCACCCAACACCACAATCTTTATTTGTTTTTGATTCTGCATGCATCAGCTAATTCTATTGAAGGTAAATCTAGCAATTTAAAAAGTTTTAAAAAAGTTTATTCTGATTTATGGAAATTCAAATTGGATGACATCATAGTAGTAATAATTCACGAAAAAAAATATGACTATGAAACGCACCGCACCTATTTCACTGATTTTACTCACAGGAATACTGACTGTTTTTTCGCTTTCTTCTTTTTATATAAAGAAAGACAACACAACCGCTCAACCAGATGATGATCCTATATCGTATCGCTCTTCGGGCAAAAAAACTCGTAGCGCAGGAAATATTTCATTATCTACAGATTTTGAAAATGACTATTACACACGTACAAATCGTGTCGGACATTTTTATGCCGAATTACAAGCGGGCAATAAACAAAACGTTGAAAACAAACATATCCCTTTAAACATTTCTGTAGTCATAGATCGAAGCGGCTCTATGAGCGGTGACAAAATCCGCAATGCCAAACAAGCTGCTAAGTATATCGTAGACCAATTGAGTCCAGAAGATTATTTTTCAGTCGTCATATACGACCAAACGGTAGATGTGATACACGAAGCTAGTCGAGTAGAAAACAAACAAAGTATAAAATTAAAAATAGATCGCATCGTAGACCGTGGTTCTACCAATTTGATGGGTGGTGCTATGAAAGGATATGAGCAAGTAAAACAAAATTACCGTTCAAACTATATCAATCGAGTATTGCTACTCAGCGATGGCCTTGCCAACGAAGGTATTACAAAACCAAATGAGATAGAGCGTATAATTCGTAGCAAGAATATAAACGATGGTGTTTCTATCTCTACATTTGGCGTAGGTAATGATTACAATGAAGATTTGATGACTGCTATGGCTGAAACCGGAACTGGTAATTATTATTTTATCAGCAATGCACAAGATATCGCAAGTATATTTAAAAAGGAATTAAATGGTTTGATGGATGTATTGGCTCAACAAACTGAACTATTGGTTACCATTCCAGATTTTGTCAACGTAGACAAAGTATATGGTTACAAGTATACGCAAGAAGGACGCACATTGCGCATCAAATTTCATGATGTATTTGCCCAAGAAACCAAAGGTGTATTGATACGATACAGCGTAGATGCCAACCGTAATATAGCTGTTCGATTTGATGCTAAACTGACTTATATGGATGCCGTGTACGGCATACCTCGCTCGTTAAACCTAAACACCAAATGCGACTATACGGACAATAGAAGCCAATATTTTGAGAGCTATAGCGAATGGGTTGCAGCACAGGTGGCACTGTATGAGTCTAACGAAAAACTAGAACTTGCGATGCGTGAAGTAGACAAAGGAAACTATACTGAAGCTAAAAAAATGGTCCAAGAAAATAAAGACTATATGAAATCGAAAGCTCCATTGGTACAAAAATCAGTTGAATTGAAAAAAGCAGAATCTATGAATAGCAGTTATGACGTGCAACTATCTAATGTCGAATCGATGCAAGAAGAAGATGTGAAGTACATGCAGAAAGCATCTAAGAGTAGCAACTACCAAATCCGAAATAAAAAGTAAGCATCAAAAAATATCAG
>JBILCF010000038.1:0-17874 GCA_044353325.1 Chitinophagaceae bacterium
ATATATTAAGCTATCACATACTGCTTGCATTGAATCTGCAAATAGTTTTACAGTATGATTTGCAATTATAATTTTTGGTTCTTCTTCACCTTCTAGTCCTTTTGCAGTAGAGTCGGCATACAACATATTATAGGTTGTGTTTGTTGAGTTGCCTTTCTTATTGTTTGATGGAACAGGTATGCGTTTTAATGAACTAAAGTCTTTCATACGTATAGACATCATAGTATCAGAACGCATAAACAAACTGTCCTCATCATCGACAGTAATCAATTTAGGATTTACGGTAGCTAACATGAATTTCGAAAATTCATTGAATTCAACTACACCAGCTTTAAGTTTACTTTTTTGAACAGTATCAATAAATTCAACATTGCCTTTCGCAATGGCATAACCTGTTTTTTTATTGTACTCTGTTGTTTGTGCAGTCAGGATGCTTTTGCCTCCTTCGTTTTCTATACGGACATGTCCAATGGCTTTACCATAGCCTGTAAGTTTATTGTATTCGGCTTCGTCAGAGGTGAGTTTGGTTTCATTTTTAGTGTCGATAATGTATACATCACCTTTTGCTTTTCCCATTCCAGACTTATCGTTATAGGTCAATGTATTTCCTATTATAATTTGGTCCTCGCTTTCTACTGTTGTACGACTGGTAAAATTAGCTTGGCTATTTTTAGAATCGTAGGTTCCTGTCTTGGTATAAATAGTACTATTTTCTGTAATGATTACAGATTCGTCTAACATTTTTACCACTTTGGTTTTGATATTATACGTTAGTTCTTTTGATTCAATATTGTATTTTTCATTGGTAACAAATACACTGTCTTTGAAATAAGTTTGTTGTGAATATCCATTGTAGTTTCCGTTCACACTACTTACAGTTGTACCTTCGGTTTGTAACGTACCGCCTTTAGTGTATTTGCCTATTTTTGTTTTAATGTTGTAGGTTAGGTCTTGTGTGAACAATGTATTGGCACCATCTACTATACTTACATTGTCTTTCATGTATGCGGTATTGTTATTGCCTGTATATTTCATGTAATCACTATGGGCATTTGTACCGTTAGCTTTTAAAATATTTACATTGCCAAATGCTTCAACATAGTTTTTTTCTAGGTATAAAAATGCACTATCGCAAGTCATTTTAATGCCATCGTGTTCTATCACAACTGCGCCAATGAATCGTTGGAATTTATCTTGTTCGTTTTTAATAATCTGATCGGTATGTGTAATTCGAATTAATTTTAATCCATTCGAATCTATTTCTACCGTCTGAGCTATACCCTTCAATTGGAATGCGAAGAATATAACGCATAGTTGTATAATGTGTTTCGTCAATGGATTGTAATATTATTTTTTGACAATGGTTTAAAACTAATCATTTACATTTGGTGCAGGCTGAGACGGTGCTTCGTTTTTATTTTTCTTGCCAAAAACACTGACATGAATATATCGTGAAGGACGTGCATTGATATCGTACAATAAATTATTGGCTGTTGCTAATGTGTTCTTTAAATTTTTATATAATTTATCGTCGTTCATCAACATGGCTATACTTCCTTTGCCGTTGTTGACTTTTTCTAGTGTGACTTGTAAATCTTGAAGTGTGGTTTTTAATTCACCAACAGTCGATTCGAAATTGACTTTACTTAAATTTTGTGTTGTCAATTCTGTATTTGCCAATACTTTGTTTATCGTACTATTATTTTTGTCCAAATTAGTTGCAAAGCTGTTTAAGTTACTTATAAGTGAATTGATTTTTGCACTTTGTGCATTCAACGAATTTGAAAATTGTTTAAAATCACTCATTGTTGAGTTAAGATTCGCAATAGTGTTTTTTAAATTTTGTTGTGTGTTGACATCCAAAATTGAATTGATGCTTCGAATTGTTGTATCCAAAGAAGCTAAAGTCATTTTGGCATTATCAATCATTGGTTCAGCAGATGATCCAAGGCTTTCAATTGTGCCTAATTCGATTGAGCCTGCTAGCTTGTCACCATCTTTTAACAATGTAGATGATGTGCCTTTTTGTATTGCAATGGCTTTTGTTCCCAATAAATCGAGAGATACAATTTGTGCTTTGGAATCTTGTGGTAGAACAACTGATTTATCTACATTCATTTCGACTAATATCTTGCCAGGATGTTCTTTGGATAACATGACTTTACTTACTGATCCAATATTGAACCCTTGAAGTTGAACAAAACTTGAAGCAGTTATGCCTTGTACATTGTCATATTCAGCTTTGATTGTTTTTGTGGATGAAAATACACCACTGCCTTTTAAATAGTTAAATCCAAATAAAAATAATAGGATCGCTGCGATGCCTAGTATTGCAATTTTAATTTCCTTTGTTAGCTTTAAGTTCATGTTCTTTGTTTATGCCGTATGTAGTTATTCACCAATAATACGAACAGGTTCTTTTTCTGATTCTTCTTTGTAAAATTTAATCGCATTGAATATAGATAATGCGACCTCGTTTTGGCCTTGTTCAGAGTTTAAATAATTTTCTTCTTCAGTATTATTGAGGTAGCCTATTTCAACCAAAACACCTGGCATAGCACTACTAGCTAACACTTGCAGACTTTGTTGACGTAAACCCTCGGTGTATCGACCTTGATGCGCAAATTCATCGTTCATTTTAGACCCTAAAACTATGCTTTGAGTCAAAAATGCTTGTGAGTATTGTGCAATGATAATAGGAGTCATAGGGTCATTTGGGTCGAGCAAGTCGTCTGAACCTTCAAAGTTGTCGGCATGTTCACCTATGGCATTTTCCTTTTCACCCACACGTGTTGGGCCGCAAACAAGTATCAAAGTGCCTTTTACAGGAGAATTTCGTTTAGGAGTAGCATTGACATGAATAGAAATAAATAAATCGCCCTTTTGTTGATTGGCAAAATTTGTTCGCTCTTTTAATTCAGGATACCAGTCGTATTCTCGTGTATACGCTACTTTTATTTCTTTCAAGCTATCGTTAATCATTTTGCCTACTTTTTTTGCAACAGCCAGTGTGATGTCTTTTTCGTAAGAATAAACACCATGACAACCTGGGTCTTTACCACCATGCCCGGCGTCTAAGATTATTTTACGAAGCTTCTTTTTTGCCTGTACTTGATGCGGTTGAAGCACCAAGAAAGCACTGAAAAGTAAGGTGAAAATGGTATAAATTATATAGTATTTAAATTTCATTTTTTTATTAATTAGAATTCTTTTAACCCTTCATATACATAAGGCAAAAATTGTTTCTTTACTTTTGTCGCAAGAGATCATGCTTGCACAGCGTAAAAATAGCCATAAAATCAAATTAAACGGAAGAAACTTCTTTCCTATTTTAGTTATTTGCCTGCTATTTTTGAATTTCTTAACAAGCGCACAAGTCAAGAAAATAACATATGCGGATACGACGAACAATAAACTAGTATTGGATTCGCTTGCCAATATTTCAGATTCTTTAACCCTTTCAAAGCAAGATTCTTCTCAAAAAAGCTTTCCGATATCGAAGGATAAATTGGAAGCACAAGTCAAATATCAATCAAAAGATTCTATAGTTTACGATGCAAAAAAGAAAGTCTTGTACCTGCATAATGCTGCTGAAATCAGTTACGAGGAAATAAAAGTCAATGCAGATGTGATTTATTACAACCAAGATTCGAGTACATTGACTGCTTTAGAACTTAAAATCAATGAAACAGACTCTTCTAAATCTCGAATTGCTCAAGGAACTGAATCATCGACCTTTTCGTCCTTGTTTTACAATTTTAAGTCCAAAAGGGCATTGGTTGAAAATGCTTACTCGCAATATGGTGAAGGTTTTATCTTGAGCCAACAGGTCAAACGTAACAACGATAATTCCATCAATGGGTATCATAATATTTATACCACCTGCAATGCTGAAGTACCACACTTTGGGATAGCAGCTAAGCGAATAAAAATAATTCCTAATAAAGTTGCCGTTTCGGGCTCGGCAAATTTGGTTATAGAGGAAATTCCAACGCCTTTGTATTTGCCGTTTGGTATGTTTCCTTTAAAACAAGGCCAACGAAGTGGGTTTAAATTGCCAACTTATGATATGAGTCAAAATTTAGGTTTTGGACTTCGTGAAGGAGGTTACTATTTTGCCATCAACGATCATATTGATTTATTAGCCTTGGCAGATATATATGCATTGGGTACTTGGCGTGCTGGTTTTGTCAGTACATATGCTTGGAGATATCGCTTCAATGGTAATTTCTCTTTTAATTATGCTTACAATAAAATTGGTGAAACTTACGAACCGGGCAACCAAAACAATCGGAATTTCTTCTTGACTTGGTCACATTCTATTAATCCAAATGTCATGCCTGGAAGTAATTTTTCGGCTAATGTCAATATTGGGAGTAGTAAGTATCAACGAAACAATTCATATGATGCTAATTTGTATCTAAACAATAACTATTCTTCCAATATTTCATATTCTAAAACTTGGGAGGGTAAACCGTTTAACCTCACTGCTGCATTGCGACACAATCAAAATACTGCTACCCGTTTAGTGCAAGTCACACTACCAGAACTTAATTTTTCTGTCAATCAAATCTTTCCGTTTCAATTGCGAAAAGACATTATAAAACCTCGATGGTATGAAAAAATAGGGGCTAGTTACCAAGTTTCAGCTATCAATAGGTTGGATTTTTATGATTCTACGTTCAATATCAATAATCTCAATTTCAACGATTTTCAGAATGGAATTAAACATACTATTCCTATCAGTGCCAACTACAATGTATTGAAGTTTTTTAATGCTTCTGTATCTGCTAACTACAATGAATATTGGTATTCAGAAAAAATGTTTAAACAATATGATTTTAGCGAAAATAGATTGGATACAGTTTTGAGCAATGGCTTTTTTACTGCTCGAGATTTTAATGTTGGTGCTAATATTTCTACCCGTATTTATGGTATGAAATTATTTAAAAAAGGTGCTATTAAAGGAATTCGACATGTGTTGACTCCGGGTATCAATATCAATTATCGCCCTGATTTTGGTGGCAGTGGTTATAACTATTATTACAGCTCGTTTGTCAATCAAAATTATGCCAACAGTAGGTTGTCGTACTTTGAGGGTGCATTACTGGGCGGTCCACCAACTGGTAAAGTAGGAGGCATTGGATTCAATTTAGGCAATACATTGCAAATGAAAGTTCGCAGTAAAAAAGATACAACAAATGGTTTCAAAAAAATCAATATCATTGATGGTTTGAATATAGCTGGATTTTACAATTTAGCAGTTGATTCATTCCAATGGAGCAATATTGCGGTTTCGTATCGTACATCCTTGTTTCAGACTATCAATATTTCGGGCGGGTTAAGCTATGATCCTTATGCTATCGATAAAACGACTGGTTTGCGTAAAAACGAATTGAGTTACAATGAAAACCGGCAATTGATGCGCTTCGAAAATGCTAATTTTGCATTGGATGCTAGTCTTCCGGTTAAGAAAACAACAGCAGTGTCAAAAGCAGATGATAACCAACGTCAAGCAATAGGCAATAACTATGCTGGCTATGCAGATTTTAATATTCCTTGGACTATGAATATTCGCTACAATGTTACATTTCGAAAAACATTTTTAGTGGCTTCGCAAAAAGACACTATGATTACAAATCAAGATTTGAACTTTTTTGGCGATGTAAATTTGACAACCAAATGGAAAGTCGGCTTACGTAGTGGTTATGATTTTAATCAGAAAAAAATGAGTTTTACTTCTTTCGATATTTATCGAGATTTACATTGTTGGGAAATGAGATTAAATTTGATTCCATTTGGTGAACGCCGCAGTTACAACTTTGCATTGAGTGTAAAATCGGCAGTCTTACAAGATTTGAAACTTGTTCGCAGAAAAGATTTCAGGGATTTTTTATAAATCAAAAGCCAATTGAAGGGTAAAGTTTCGTGGTGGAGCTACTAATGCCGGGCGTTCTGAGTAGATAGTATTCAACGAATTCTTGACTACAAACGCCATTTTGACTTGTGATGTAAATTGATACGAAATTCTTAAATCAAGTATAAATGCTCCTTTGTTGTATTTGTTTCTGAATGTTGAAATTGTACTAGGAAGTCCAGTTCCAAGTTCAAAGAGTGTTCCAAATACATTTTCTTTTGATTTTGAATTGGCAAAAACAGCATCAATATTTTGCATAAATGAATTGTACAAAATCGTCGAACCGAAAGTAACTTTTTTAAAGGTGTTTTCAATATCAAACTTCACACTATGTCTGTATCGATATTTGAGTGTTTTGGTGTCGCCACTGATGTTGGCCATGATAATAGAATCTGGATTGAGTTGTGTTGGGTTCATATAGGTATATCCCAAGGTTATTCTTGATTTGATTTTACCAATTTTGCCTTGTCCCATCATAGATAAATCTATGCCATTGATTCGTGTAGAACCCACATTGATTGATTTAAATCCAAGGTATTTGGATGGATCTATAACCTGTGTCAAGGTTGAATCTGGAGGTAAATGCAAACCGAAATTGAACTCCATCATGTTTTGGTATTCGGTCCAAAATGCAGCAATGTCCAAGAATCCTGTCCAAGACCCAAGCTTAAATCCTTGTTTGAGTCCGAGTTCAGAACTCCAGCCTGTTTCGGATTTTAAATCTGGATTTGGGAAAACTTGAGATGCTCCAAAACTTGTTCGGATAAAGCGCTCTGCGATAGAAGGGTAGCGGTAGCCTTGTCCAAAGGAAGCGCGAAGGAACGTTGCTTTTGCTAACTCGTAGTTTGCACCAGCACGCAAAACAGGTTTTTGTTCAGTCGGCAGTTCATCTACTTGATTAAATTCATATCGAGCGCCTATAGATGTCCATAGGTTGCCAAATTTCTTTTCCAATTGAACATAAGGAGCTGTATTTGAAATGGTATGATTACCATACAATTCGCCTACTACATCGCTGTGACTTGTAACAATTCCAGAAACGATGTTGACATTGTTGAGCCACTTTAGGTCGCTTTGAAATGATTTTTGAAATTGGTATTCACCAAAAAGGGTATTGGCTTGTGAGGATTGCTTTTTTTCTGGTATGTCGTTTTGATTTCTAAAATAGCGTGTACGCAATACATGCTTCGCACCACCTTTGGTAAACCATGAAATGTACGGATCTACATTCATGCGAAGGCCATTGTTTTTGTTGACTGTAGTAGTAGCATCATCTAATCCACCAAAAGGCTGGTAATATTTTGTTCCGCTGCTGTCGGGCTGCCAAAAAAAGAATGTTTGACTTTTGTTTTTCTGTACATTAGTGTTTAATCCAATGATTAATCCATCTACCTTTTTTGATCGGTAACGTAAATTCAAATTAACACGACCTCTGCGGTTTAAATCGCCTTGCAAATACGAATCTTCGCTGTACCAAGCCGATCCTAATACCATATCCAATTGACCAAACTTTTGCGCATGCATAAAATAACCGCCCTGAAATCCAGGTTGTTGTTTATTCCACCATTTCCACGATTTTTCTTGCGGATTGCCGTACATGCCATTGTATAACATGATTTTGGTTTTGGGTTTATTTCGCGCAAATCCAGTTCTGAAATTGATAACACCATTCAATGCAGATGATCCATACAAAGAAGAAGCTGCACCTTTAAGTATTTCTACTTGCTCGCAGTTTTCCAAAGGTAAAAAATCCAATTTAGCATCACCTGCATCGGCAGTCAATATAGGCATATCGTCCACTAAAACCATGACACGACTACCAGCGCCATAACTCCAACCTGAACCACCGCGTATATTGATTTGGTTTTCTATAATGTCTACACCAGGTACTCGCTGCAAAGCATCGTCCATAGAATTGTTTGCAGTATTGAGTATTTGAGCAGGTTTAAGGACTTCTATTGATACGATTTCCTCAGCTACTCGTTTCTCAAATCGACTTCCACTGATCGTAATTGTATTGAGTTCTTTTGTTTTGGCAAGTAAGTTGAGTTGAAGAGTTTGCGTTTCATTTTCAGTCAATTGTACTGTTTTTCGTTGTTCGTAATATCCTGTATAGGAGCAAATAAGTTCTACCATTCCGCTTTTTGTCTTTAATGTAAATTCGCCATTTGCATTAGTGCGTGTGCCTGTATTGCCTATACGCAAACTAACGCCTGCTAAGGGTTCATGCGATATACTATCTTTGATTAGTCCTTTTACTATGCTATTCTGAGCATTGCTGTAAAGTGAAAAAAATACACAAAACAAGGTAAAGAAAATTTTCATGCCTCAAATAATTTTGAGAAAAGTATGAAAAGATTATCTTTATCGAAAATTTTTATATGAAAAAATTAATTTTACCTATTTTGTGTTGCCTTTTTGCAACTTCAATTCAAGCCCAAACGGCTTGTGTGCCTGGTACATTGACAAAACCTCAATCAGGCTATATTATACCAGATAGTGCAACGAATTTCAACCATGCATGTGTTGATATGTACTACGAACAATTTATTTACATCAAAGCGCCAAAGGATACTGCATTAGGGCTTGTTCCTGCAACGGTTGATTCTTTTGTTGTGAATAAAAATGTATTGGGGTTGCCTCCGGGTTTAGTCGTTGAAGCTGTACCTGGTTTTATACCACCTAGTCCTGGAAATCCTAAAACAAATTTTGACCGATTAATCATCAAAGGCGATTCGCTTGCATGTATCAGAATTAGCGGTACAGTTCCTGCCGGAACAACACCATCTATATATAGTCTCACAATTGAAGTTCGTGCTTACTTAAAAGTTTCTGGAATAGTTCCATTAGACACTGCATCAAATATCGGATACTATAAAATTGATGTAAAAGGAATGCCTTGCTGGCCTGCTGCTGTCAATGATTTGGACACTTATGGCTTCGAATTGTTAGACAATGCGCCAAATCCATTTTCTGAAACAACAACTTTGTCGTTTAACTCTTCAAAACAAGAGCAATATCAGTTGAGTGTACTGAATTTGTTGGGCGAAAAAGTGTTTCAAACTACAATTCAAGGTATTTCAGGTAAAAATTATATTCGATTGGATGCTTCACAATGGGGAAGTGGTACGTACATGTATTCATTGAGCAATGGAAAGAATGCAAGAACTGGCAAATTGCAAGTCATAAAATAATAAAAAAGAATTCTACAAGAAAATCCTACACATATCGTGTGGGATTTTTTACTTTTACGCCCAAAATAAAGCCATGAGCGAAATTATATCTACAAGTAAAGCCCCGCAACCTGTTGGTGCTTATCCGCATGCAAGACGAGTTGGAAACCTATTGTTTTTATCTGGTATAGGACCACGAAAGCCAGGTACAGACGAAATTCCAGGTTTGAAGTTGGATAAAAATGGCAATTTTCTTGAATTTGATTTTGCGGAGCAATGCAAATCAGTATTTGATAATGTGCGCATTGTGCTAGAAGAAAGTGGCAGTAAATGGGAGAATTTAGTGGATGTACAAGTCTTTTTGGTTCATATGAAACGTGATTTTCATACCTATAATAAGCTCTATGCTGAATACTTCAAAGACGCACAACCATGTCGTACAACAGTTGAAATTAATAGTTTACCTACGCCTATAGCCATTGAGTTGAAATGCATTGCAACCATTGATTAAGGCTTTATCTTTTCTTTGCATAATATTTAACGTAAAACAATTCACCTTACTTAGTTAGCTTTTTTTATATTTGCTACTTATCTACAAAATAGAACTATGAGTTATAACAAAATTAATAACATTGTTGGCTGGGCAGTGACCCTCATTGCTTGTACTGTTTACATGATGACCAAAGAGGCTACGGTCAGTTTTTGGGATTGTGGCGAGTTTACAGCTGGCGCTGCCAAATTGGAAGTAGTTCACTCCCCGGGTGCGCCGTTGTTCTTGATGATAGGTCGTTTATTTGTCATTGTTTTTGGCATGCAAAATGCTGGAATGGCTTTAAATACGCTATCGGCTTTGTCAAGCGGATTTACAATTTTGTTTTTATTTTGGACGATAACACACTTTGCAAAGCGCATTTTGATCAAACAAAATGAAGAAATGTCGCAAAGTAACTTGATTAAAATCATGGGAGCTGGTGTTGTAGGTGCATTGGCTTACACATTTTCAGATACATTTTGGTTTTCTGCAGTCGAAGCAGAGGTGTATGCGATGTCCTCTTTTTTAACTGCATTGGTTTTCTGGGCTATTTTGAAATGGGAAGACCGTTTGACCAATACACACGATCCTCATGCTGACCGTTGGGTATTGTTGATTGCATTTTTAATGGGTTTATCTATTGGTGTCCATTTATTGAATTTGTTGACGATTCCAGCTATTGTCATGGTGTATTACTTTAAACGTTACAATGTAACTAAAATGGGTACAGTTTGGGCGTTTTTGATTGGTTGTGTGATCACTGGAGTGGTACAATATGGTGTCATTCAGGCTGTTCCAATCATTGCGGCTAAAATGGATATCTTGTTTGTCAATTCATTTGGATTGCCTTTCAGTAGTGGTGTTTTCTTCACGATTATCTTGTTGGCTATTTTGATTTTTGTTGTGTTGAAATGGGCAAAATCTACGAATCATTATTTTGTTCACTTAGGTACATTATGTTTCATGTTTATACTGGTAGGTTATTCTACTTTCTTTCAAACCATTATACGTTCAAATGCTGATGTGCCAATTGATATGACGAATCCTGATAATCCAATCTCATTGATTAGCTATTTGCAACGTGAGCAATATGGTAAAGTGCCATTGATAACTGGACCCGATTTCAACAAACAACCAACTGGAATGAAAGATGGTAAAATGATGTATTGGAAAGGTGAAAAGACATATGAAGAGTTGGGCGAGAAAAAAGATGAATACACTTACCGTTCAGAAGACACACGTTTGTTTCCACGTATTTGGGATGGGAATGATCCAAACCATGCCAACTATTATAAAAATTACTTACAACTCACTGAAGGTGAAGATGCCTCTAGCGCTGATAATCTTAAATTTTTCTTTGGTTATCAGGTGAATCAAATGTGGTGGCGCTATTTCTGTTGGAATTACATAGGTCGTCAAAATGATATACAAAATATACAAGGCGAACCACAAAATAGTAATTGGTTGAGTGGGATTTCGTTTATCGATCAAATGTTTGGCCGTGGCGATATCAGTAAAATGCCAGAAGCATTTAAACACAATAAAGCACGAAATGAATTATATTTCTTGCCATTTATTTTAGGATTGTTAGGCTTGGTTTATCATTATACCCATGACAGACGAAATACGTTAATAGTTACATTGCTATTCTTTTTTACTGGATTAGCTATCGTAATCTATCTAAACAATACACCGCTTCAGCCGCGTGAGCGTGATTATGCTTATGCGGGTGCTACTTATGCATTTGCGATTTGGATAGGATTGGGTGTCATGATGGTTTCGGATTGGTTTAAAAAACTAAAACTAGGAGCAATGTCACCAATGGTTGCTACTGGGCTTTGTTTACTTGCTGTTCCGGTGTTGATGGCAACTAAAGAGTGGGATGATCATGATCGTTCTAAGAAAACGTTACCATTGGCAACAGCAAAAAATTATTTAAATTCTTGCGAACCCAATGCTATTTTATTTACCGAAGGTGACAATGATACTTACCCTCTATGGTATGCACAAGAAGTAGAAGGGTTCCGCAATGATGTTCGTATTGTCAATATTAGTCTGTTGGGTATCGATTGGTATATTGATCAATTAAGATACGCAGTCAATAAAGCAGCTCCAGTGAATTTTATTTGGAAGCCTGAACAATATCGTGGTGAAAAAAGAAACTATATTCAATATGATCCAAATAGTGGAATACCACAAGATCAATATGTAAATTTAACTGAAGTATTAAATTACATAGGAAAAGGGGATATACCTGGAAAACCAAATGCATCAAATCAATTTCCTACCAAAAACTTCTTCATACCAGTAGACAAAGCTTTGATAGCTCAAAATAAAGTCATGATGCCCGGAGATACATCTGTAGTTTTAGATCGAATTGAATTTTCACCTTTAGGCAATAAAAATGTGGCTTACAAAAACGATCTTGCCATTTTAAATATCCTTGCTGCCAATGCATGGAAGCGTCCTATTTACTTTGCAAATTCAATCGATCCTGATCATTACGAAGGATTACAAGAGTATTTGCAATTGGAAGGGTTAGCGTATAAATTAGTACCAGTTCGTACGCCAGGTTCGTCAGCAAATTCGCCTTTGAAAGTCAATATTGAAAAATGTTTGGATTTGATTTTAAACAAATTTGAATTTGGCAATGCACATTTGGGTACTGTTCACTACGATCAAACTAACCGTAGAATGTTAAACACACCGCGTGTATTGGCATTCCAATTGGCCGAAAACTTAATCCGTTTGAATCGTAAAGAAGATGCCATGAAAGTAATCAATCATGTATTGAAAAATATCCATGAAGATTCTTATCCAACAGTCATCACACAAGAAGATAAAACCATGATTTTGATGGCCGATGCTTGTATCAAAGCTGGAGGGAAAGCAGAAGCTAAAATGATTACAGACAAATTAATCAAATTTACTGAAGACGATATTCAATATATGAATTCATTGCCAGAGGATAGAAAACAATTTAAATTGGATGATTGTCAGTTTGAATTGACAGCTATGAATTTTTTAGCCAACGAAGCCAATGCAAACAATATGACAGATATAGGGAAAGCCATAGGTGATAAAGTCAACAAATTAGCACAAACTATTCCAATGCCTCAACCACAACGATAGAATTCTATGTACACAGCGTCTATAAAAGAACAAAAATTCGATATTGATTTTGAAGGTCAAACCACATTGAATGGAGAAAATGTAATGCACGACTTGAGCCGAACGGCTGATGGTGCATATGTTCTTACCATGAATGGTGTCAAAACCATTGCGGATTTGGTCCGAATTGATAAAGACAATAAACTAGTTGTGTTACGAATTGCTGGTACTAAGTATCAGATACAGTTGAAGGAACCTATTGATATTTTGCTCGAGAAATTAGGTATGAAAAATATGGGTGCTAAAAAGATGAATAATCTGAAAGCGCCAATGCCGGGTTTGATTACTAAAATAATGGTGAAAGAAGGAGACGAAATCAAACAAGGCGAACCACTCTTGATACTTGAAGCCATGAAAATGGAAAATGTATTTAAAGCTGCAGCTGATGTAAAAATCAAATCCGTTAAAATAGCTGAAAAGCAAGCCGTTGAAAAAGGCGCCGAATTGATTACATTCGAATAACGACTACTATCTAATGAAAAAAAGTTTCCTACTGTTATGTGTTGTTCTTTGCACGTTTATTGCTCAGGCTCAACAAGCCTATATATACTTAGAGCCTATTAAAGGGATGCCATGTAAAGTTATTTTAAATCAAAAAGAAGTAACTTTTATGACTAAGAATTACTTTTTGGTAACATTAGATAAGGAAGGTGAACAAAACTTGGAAATTGTGTTTGGTAACAATACTTATCCAAAACAAAGTTTTGTTGTAGACGCGATTAAAGGAGGTGCATATGGATTTAAATTAGCAAAAACAGCTGAGGATAAATTCTATTTGCTTGATATGGTGAACAATGGAAAAATCATTGAACCCAATACTGCAGTTAATATTGGGCTGACTACTGACGATAATATTGTTCATTTTTTTGATCCAACTACTACCGCGAATGTGATTGTTCAAAACGACGATAAGCGAAAGCCTAAAAATCGTAAGCAAAATCAAACTGCTAAAGAAATGAATGCATTACAATCGGAGTTGAGTAAAGCTAAAAAAGTATATGGGATTGTAGAAGTGATTACTTCAAATACTAATGATGCAGAACCTAAAACAAGTATAACAACAAGTCCAGAAAACATCAAGACAAAAGCGAAGGAAAGTGCTGTGTCAAAATGTAGTACTTTCTCAACCGAAACCGAAGTCAATACGTTTGTAGAAAAATTGGATCAAAAAAACGATGATGAATCCAAACTGATTTTGGTGAAAAAAAGAAGTTTTACAGGTTGCCTTAAATCTAGTCAGGTATATGCTATAGCTCAATCGTTCAACACGCAATACGGAAGATTTTCGGCAGTCAAGTTTCTAAAATATCAAATGGATGAAACTGAAAATTTGATAGTGTTAGAATCTTTGTTTAAAACAGAAAATTATAAATCGAAATTGAGGGAGTTGTAAAAAGAAGTGTTACAATTCTACTTCATTTTGTTTTTTAATTATTTTCATATAAACAACTTAATTTATTTTGAGGTGATTGATAGTTAGGCAATAATATTGATTCATTTTATTGGAATACTTAATGAAAATTATATATGTTAATATAAGTATTGATATAAAAGAAGATAGTCTTATTCCCTCAAATAAGAATATTATTTCGAAGTGATTCTTTAGAATGGAATATTATGGTTATAAAATTTATTGCATTTATAAGTAGAATCTAATTTTCTTTTTTGCCTACCATTTGTCATTTTCGTTTGAGATTCCAACGCTATGATTTATATTGTTGTCTGAATAAAAAAGAAACATGAAAAAAATTACATTTACCCTCTTGATGTTGCTACAGGTGATTTGCACTATAGCACAAACTACAACAGTCAACATTGGTCAAAGTACGGGCATGCTCGACAGTACATTTGTGATACAATCTGGTGCGCCAGTTACTTTGAATGCATCAAATCATCCCGGTGCAGGACCCTATAATAATGCTGATATTTATGTTTGCCAAGGTGCCACCTTAACCTACGATTTTATGCTTGGTACCAGTAATGTAGCTACGTTTTATTTGGATGAAAATGCGACCTTAATTTTTACGACTATGGCTGCTGGTACAATGGCCAATTTTTATATGAAGAATAATTCTTCGATTCAATTACCTTTGGGTATGATTTTATATGCTCAAATGAAACGTGAGCCTAATGCGCAAGTGGCAGGCTTACCCATATCGTATATGTCAGATACTGTGTTCAATACAATTAATTTTACATTTAATGGTTGGGCCAATCCCTGCACACCAACTGCTGTATTAGGCACAGAATCGCAAAAAGAGTATATTTCGTTTCAAAATCCAATCCAATCCAATGGAGTACGTTTTTCAAATCCTTTGACTAAACCAGCTGAAATTGTTTTGTATAACACCATTGGTCAGCAGCTGTCCAAACAAACCATTTTACCGAATCAATCTAGTTTGACAATGCCGTATTCAACAGGATTAGTTTATTATACCTTGTCAGATCAGGGGCGTTTTTTGCAATCAGGTAAATTGATAATTCAATAATAGAAATGCCGATTATTGTGGCAGAAAGATTCTTTAAAACAAAAAATCAGAGTTAGAACACCGCTTTCGCATTGTTTTTCACTCTGATTTTTTGTTACCCGACCTGGATTCGAACCAAGACTAACAGTACCAAAAACTGCTGTGCTACCTTTACACCATCAGGCAATACCATTCCGAATTGCTTCGTTGGGAGTGCAAATATAGGTAGTTTTTGAAAACTAACAAATCCTATTGTAAAATTTCCAAAATTTTATTTGTTGTGCGCTCTATTTCATCAAAAGTATTGTGCTTGCTAAAAGAAAAACGAATAGGAACAGTTTGGTGATGTGGGTATGCAGCTTTAATAACATGGCTTCCTCCTTGGGCGCCACTGCTACAGGCGCTACCGCCCGAAACAGCTATGCCTGCAACATCGAGGTTGATACTCAGCATTTCGGTTTTTTCATTGAGTGGAAAACAAGCATTTAATACAGTATACAAACTGTTTTGTAAATCCCCATGAAACGTAATAGAAGGAATTTTAGCAGTTAATTGTTCTATCATGGCGGTTTTGAGCGATTGGATGTAGGTTTTATCTTCGTGGTGATGTATGGTTGCTAACTCAAGTGCCTTAGCAAAACCTACTATATTGGCTACGTTTTCGGTTCCAGATCGCATATTTCGCTCTTGCGAACCACCATGTATAAAAGGTTTGATTTGAATGTCTGAATTTATATAAAGTAAACCAGATCCTTTTGGTCCATGAAACTTATGTGCTGAAGCACTCAAGAAATGCACAGGCAATTCGGATAGATTGAGTGGGAAGTGAGCTACTGTTTGAACTGCATCGGTGTGAAACAATGCGTTGTATTTTTGGCAAAGTTCCCCTACATAGCGAATGTCTGTCAAGTTGCCTAACTCATTATTGGCATGCATTAAACTGACTAAGGTTTTTTCTGTACTTGCTGCAAGTAAATTTTCTAGACTCACATAGTCGATATGGCCATCGTGGGTTAGGGAAACATGGCTAACCTTACAAAGCCCTAAGGAAGCCAAAAAATCTGCTGTATGCAATGTTGCATGGTGTTCAATGGGCGATGTGATGATGTGTTTGATACCCATATCTCGAATGGCTGCATGTAGTATTGTGTTGGTACTTTCTGTGCCGCAACTTGTAAAAAAAATCTCGCCAGGTTTCGCATTTAAAATAGAGGCAATTTCTTTTCGAGATTTTTCAATAGCTATACGCGATTCTCGTCCAAAGCCATGTATGGAAGATGGGTTACCGTAATGAGTAGTCAAATAAGGCATCATAGCCTCAAGCACTGCAGGGTCTAAAGAAGAAGTGGCAGCACTGTCAAGATATATTCTGGACATATGTGGTGTAAATATTTGAATGCAAAATTAATGGAATTAATCCAAGGGTTTGAATTCAAATTTTGGGCTACCTTTTACGCCCATAGGGCTATAAAAATCTATAAATCGAAGTTTGAACAATGCATTGCTTCTCGATTTGATGATGTAACTATATGATGGTATTACATTATAGATATTGTTATCAATATTATAGCTTTTCCAATCAAAACCTATAATGTCACGACGACTAGACAATGGAAAAGATTGTGCAATTTCTTTCGTAATTGTGTTATAGCCTGTAAGGGAATCCTTATAGGCAGTAGTACCATTGGGATTTAATAAAAAGCCATTGACAATATAAGGTAATGGCGGATTTTGATCATAAAAGGTAAAGCTATAAAGCGTAGCTTGTATATCCCATGTGTTTTTATCGGGTTCAACACCATCTACAGTATTTAACAAGGAGAACGAAAAATAAGTAAAGTTTTGATTTTTATTTTTCAATACTGTGATATTAGCAGGAATGGTCGTATTGATATCGCCAATGTCTATTTTGTACTGGAAAGCATCTTCATAAGTTATTTTTAATTTTCGTAAATTTTTACCTTCTTTATCTAAACGGATAATATAAACTTCATCTTTATTTTTCCATTCGCCAATAGCCAAAGAGTCCAGTTGACCACAAGGTTGGTCTATTTTCCAGCGTTTAAGTGCATTTATAGTGTCATTTATACCCACTTTACTAAAATCACGTTGACCAGTAGCGAAAGCTGCCATACCTTTTCCCCCGTTTAGAATGACTGCATGTTGGTTTTCTCCGGTTTCAAAACCAATATCCCATTGGTCATAGCGACTGATATGAACTATTTTTTGCTCTTTAAGGCTATAGAAATACTGAAATTCATAGTTTTCACCCATTTCTAGTTGGACTACAGATCCATCACCTTTCGGAGGTAAGGAAATAGGTTTGTCTTTTTTTTCGCAAGAAGACAATGCGAACAGTGTGAATGATAAAAATATGAATATGTAGAATTTCATGTATGAGTGCAAATTTCAGCAATAAATGTGATATTGTTCTCATTTTGAAGCATGAGAAATATCATAGGATTGTCATATTTTATAGGGAATGTCGTTAAAATGTGGAGAAGTGTAAAAATCCCGAGTAAATCGGGTTTGGGAGGTCTCGATTTGATTCCCTGTCTGCTTGAAGCATTCAAGCAGGGAAACGCAATTGAATTTTTTAAATAAAAAAACCTG
>JBILCF010000039.1:0-17836 GCA_044353325.1 Chitinophagaceae bacterium
ATACATGTAACTCGAGATGGGGGCAAAAACTGGAACAATGTAACACCAATCAAAATGCCGGAGTGGATGATGATCAATTGCATTGAACCGAGTCCTTTTGATGCAGGCACATGTTACATTGTCGGTACGCGATACAAATTAGATGATGAGAATCCGTATATTTATAAGACAACAAACTATGGTCAAACTTGGAAAAAAATTACAACGGGTATAGCTGAAACGCATTTCACACGTTGCTTACGAGCAGATCCAAATGCCAATGGAACACTGTATGCAGGAACAGAACATGGTATGTATGTGAGTTTTGACAATGGTGAACATTGGAACGAATTTCAACTTAATTTACCTAAAGTTCCAATCACAGACTTAGCTATAAAAGATAATGACTTGATTGTCGCAACACAAGGAAGATCATTTTGGATTTTAGATGACTTGACATTTCTACACCAGTTGAAATCTGAAACCTTACAACAAGATTATCACGTTTTCAATCCTAGAGCAGCCTATCGAACTGATGGATATAAAAATGAAAATCCTCGTAACGAAGGTATGAATCCACCGAATGGAGTTGTGTTCAATTTCTGGGTAAAATCGTTTGAAGATAGTTCCTTCTTCAGCATTGAATTGAAGGATAGTCAATCTAAAACACTGCGAACGTATAGCAACAAAGCAAAAGACAAAGAAGATCAATTGAACCTAGTTGAAGGCATGAATCAATTTGTTTGGAATATGCAGGTTAAAGGCGTTGAAAAAATCGATGACATGATTTTATGGCATGGCAATATTGGTCAATACAAAATTCCACCTGGACAATACCATGCGAAATTTAAATACAACAAAGATTCAACGACTGTAAACTTTACAGTCTTAAAAGATCCAAATTACCAAGCTTCAGAGCAAGATTACCAAGCTCAATTTGACTTTTTAAATACCATAAAATCTAAGTTTGAACAAATACAACAAACCATTCGGGACATCAGAACAACTCGTTCACAAATAAATGCATTGAAAGATAAATTAGGAAATGATTACCCAGCTGAACTGGACAGTTTGGGAAGTAAAGTGCTTATCAATATCAGCCGAATAGAAAACAATTTATACCAAACAAAGTTAAAAAGCGGACAAGATATGCTGAACTACCCTATTCGCCTGAACGATAAATTGTCGGGTATATTCGATGCAGTCAATCAACATACATCACCTACTGCTCAAAGTCGCGAAGCCTATCAAGATTTAGAAGTTCGTATCGATCGTGAATTAAATGAGTTTAAAACTATTCAAGCAACCGAAATCAAACAATTCAACGAATTAATTCACAACAAGAAGATTGATTTTATTTTATTGAAGAAGAAGGATTAGATGTGAGATGTGAGACGTGAGATGTGAGATGTTAAATCATCAAAAAAGTTAAACGACAAGGTTTCCCTCTCCTTTGGAGAGGGACAGAGGGTGAGGCTGTTTGGAGAGGGACAGAGGGTGAGGCTTTATCTGAAACAGATTTTAAACATATCGAAATAAATGTAGTCTAAAAAAAAATGTCTTTATGAAAAAAATGATACTTTTAATAGCATTTTGTTGCTTTAGTTTCAAAATGACAAAAGCTCAATCTCTGTATTTTCCTCCATTGACCGGAAATCAATGGGACTCAACAAGCATATCCAGTCTCGGTTGGTGTCAAGACAAATTAGATACCTTACTCAATTATCTTGATGATAGAAATACAAAAGCATTTATAGTTTTAAAAGATGGTAAAATAGTCATCGAAAAATATTTCGATACATTTACGATGGATAGTTTATGGTATTGGGCATCTGCAGGCAAAACACTTACAGGATTTACAACTGGCTTAGCACAACAAGATGGATTTTTATCCATAAACGACACCACATCAAATTACCTTGGTCAAGGATGGACAATTGCACCAAGTTTCAAAGAAAATTTGATTACAATCAAGCATCAATTGAGCATGACCTCCGGGCTGAATGATGGTGTCCCTGATCATCATTGCACCATTGATACTTGTTTGGAATACCTAGCCGATGCCGGTACTCGTTGGTCCTATCACAACGGGCCATATACCTTATTGGACTCTGTTATAGAAAGTGCAACTGGTCAAACTTTGAATCAATATTTTGCACAAAAAGTAAAAATTCCTACCGGCATTACAGGCACATTCGTCAAGATTGATTTCAACAATGTATTCATTAGTAAAGCTAGAAGTATGGCTCGTTTTGGATTATTAATGTTGAATAAAGGAAAATGGAATACGACTCCAATTATGACCGATACCAGTTTTTTTCACGACATGACCAATACCTCACAAGCCATCAACGAATCTTATGGTTATTTGTGGTGGCTCAATGGCAAATCAACATACATGCTTCCATCGACTCAATTTCTATTTAATGGCCCTTTAAATCCCAATGCACCGTCAGATATGATTGCTGCTTTAGGCAAAAATGGACAATTCTTAAATGTAGTTCCAAGTCAAAATTTAGTTTGGATAAGAATGGGCGACGCCCCAAATTCAAATCAAGTTCCATTTACGCTGAATGATACCATTTGGCAAAAGCTCAACCAAGTCATGTGTACACCAAATCGTATCGATGAGAAGAAACTTGCGATATCAAATTTCTTGATATCCCCAAATCCAGCCACAGATGTAGTTCATATTCAAACTTCAGCATCAAATTACAGCATCCTAATCAATGACATAACTGGAAGAACAATCCATCAAAATGACATTGCATCAGGAAATTCAACCATTAATATTCAACATTTAAAAGATGGAATATATAGTGTCAGCATGCTTCAACAAGGAAAAATCGTAGAAGTCCAAAAATTAATCATTCGAAAATAATTCTTCAAATTGTTGAATTGCATCAATTTCACAACTTTGGCTTGGCATAGCTATTGATGAATAGGTACCTTTAGGTAAAAAATAAGGTATTTGTATACATTAACTGACAAAAAGAAACATAAATATGGATTTTAACCGACAAATTTTCGGAGGTGGAGATGAAGAAATGGACATTATGCCAATCGTGCCGCTGACAGAAGATGAAATGACTGAAGATGAAAAAAAAGGATTACCAGCCGATTTGGCTATTTTGCCTTTACGAAATATGGTACTTTTCCCAAATGTCGTCATTCCGATTACTGTATCGCGCGAGAAGTCAATCAAAGCATTGAACGAGGCTGAAAAAAATGGTAAGCACATTGGTGTACTCTCACAAACAGATGCAAAAAATGAAGACCCTGGATTTGAAGAACTCAACCGAGTAGGCACTGTAGCTCAAATCATCAAACAAATCAAAATGCCCGATGGCAGTATCACTGTTTTCATTCGTGGTAGACTTCGTTTTCGTGTCAATAATTGGATTCAAGATGATCCTTTTTTCAAAGCCAATGTGGAATATCTAACTGATACTGTTCCTACTATGGACGATGAGTTTGCAGCTATGATATCTTCCGTACGTGATATGGCTGAACAAATCATGCGCAAATCAAACAATGTACCACCAGAGGCGAGCATCATTTTAAAAAATATTGAAAATATTTCATTCTTAAATCATTTTATTGCTTCAAACCTCAACTGCGATTCGAAAGAGAAACAAACCTTGCTGGAAGAAGATGATTTTAAAATCCGTACTGAAAATTTACTTCGCCTTTTGCATGTTGAATTGCAGCATGTCGATTTGAAAAATAAAATTACAGACAAAACGAAAGGTGAACTTGATAAACAACAACGTGAATATTTTTTAAACCAACAACTCAAAGCCATTAAGGACGAATTGGGTGGGGACAGCAACGACCGTGAAGTCAAAGACATGCGCAAACGTGCTGAAGATAAGAAATGGAGTGCTGCAGCTAAAGAAATGTTTACAAAAGGTATCGAACGCTTGGAACGTATGCATCCTTCTACACCAGATTATTCGATCACATTTAATCACCTCGATTTATTGTTGGACTTACCTTGGGATGATTATACTGAAGATGTATACGATATTAAAAAAGCCCGTAAAGTATTGGACGACGATCATTATGGGATGGACAAAATCAAAGATCGAATTTTAGAATACTTAGCAGTATTGAAATTAAAAGGTGATATGAAATCGCCAATTTTATGCTTTATTGGACCTCCAGGTATTGGTAAAACTTCCTTGGGAAAATCAATTGCCAATGCCATTGGCCGAAAATATGTACGTTTCAGTTTGGGCGGCTTACATGACGAAAGCGAATTGCGCGGACATCGTAAAACATACATTGGTGCTATGCCAGGTCGAGTGATTCAGTCTTTGCGTAAAGTTAAATCTAGCAATCCAGTTTTTATATTGGATGAAATCGACAAAATAGGCAACGATTTTAGAGGCGATCCAAGTAGCGCGTTGCTAGAAATATTAGATCCCGAACAAAACAATACATTCTATGATAATTACCTTGAGTTAGAGTATGATTTATCTAAGGTATTGTTTATCGCTACGGCCAACAGTTTACAATCCATTCAACCTGCCTTACGCGATCGATTAGAAATCATCGATTTGAGTGGTTATGCTGTGGAGGAAAAAACTGAAATTGCGAAAAAACATTTGATTCCAAAACAAAAGGAAGCACATGGGTTGAAAAAATATTCAATTAAAATAGCGAATGCAGTCATAGTAAAATTGATACAAGAATACACACGCGAAAGTGGTGTACGCGAACTTGAAAGGCAGTTGGCTTCTATCATGCGTAACATTGCTATGCGTGCAGCCATGGAGGAAGATTTAAAGCAATTTGAATTGACAGAAGACCTTGTAGAAGAGATTTTGGGCAAACCAAAATATTCGAATGACATTTATAATAAATCAAATCCTCCTGGTGTTGTTGTAGGACTTGCCTGGACATACGTTGGCGGTGAAATTCTATTCATTGAAGCGAGCTTAAGCAAAGGCAAAGGTGGACTTACTTTGACCGGTAATCTAGGCAATGTGATGAAAGAAAGTGCCAGCACAGCTTTAGCATTTATCCAAGCACATGCTGAGGACTTTGGTATACCACAAGAAGCATTTGAAAACAACAATATACATATTCACGTACCAGAAGGAGCAGTTCCAAAAGATGGACCTAGCGCTGGGATAACAATGATGACCGCACTAGTCAGTGCATTTACAAAACGCAAAGTAAAACCATACATAGCCATGACAGGTGAAATCACCTTGCGTGGACAAGTATTGCCTGTAGGCGGTATCAAAGAAAAAATATTAGCCGCAAAACGTGCTGGCGTAAAAGATATTATTCTTTGTACTCAAAACGAAAAAGATGTACTTGAAATCAACCCTTCTTATATCAAAGGATTACGTTTTCATTATGTAAGTGATATGATTGATGTTATTGAAAAAGCATTGGTAAAATAATATTCTAATTTATTTCATTCCTAAAAGGCTTTGTGTATTTTGCAACACAAAGCCTTTTTTTATGCTCTATAAACAATTTTTAATAACCCTACTTTTCATTTCAAATTCATTCTTTTCATTTAGTGCGACCTCTGATTCAATAACACCTAAACGAGTCTATTATTCTTTAGAACAAAAGGAAAGACAAGAACAGTGGAACAATATCACTTATTATCCTGTGCCAAAAGTAAGTGATACTGAGTTTAGGGACAGTTTGACAAAGTGGAGTAATTATCCTCCCATTGCCAAACAAAAAAGATTAGGCAACTATTCAGAAGTACACGTAAAGTATACAATAGATGGATTGTTAGAGTTTCAAGATTCAACAAAAGAAGTCTTTATGACCTCTGCTATAAACTTACTAAAACAAACAAATGGCATGTGGAAACCTGCTATAGAAAGAAAAAAAGGAGTTGAAATGGAAGTTACTATTCCTGTAAAATTTGGACTTTTCTTTAAAAACAATCAAGTACAATATTATATCAAACCTTTCATAAATTATAAATCAATTATTTGTGACAGTTCCGATACCTTCCCTGCATTATTGTATGAAACTACTGAAGATGATGGTGATACCTCAGGGACATATTTGATAACTGAAAAAAAATTTAATGCACGCGAAATCATGAATGATGACTCAACTTATGGAACTGTAAGCATAGGTTTTGATATTGACACAACTGGTGAAATATCAGAAATTAATATTCTAAACAGTATACATCCAAAACTTGATTCTCACGCTGTTGCTTTTATTCGAAATACCCATACGAAATGGATTCCTTCATACAAAAATGGAGAAAAAAGACCCTCGCACAAAGTTTTCAACTTGCATTATCAAACCCTTATTGCAAATTACAAGCGTTTAAATCAAAATGCCACTTCTATATCAAAAAGATATTTACATAATATTGATTATAGCGTAGCACTCGAATATTTCATGGATAAACAATACGAAAAAGCAATGATTAAACTCAATAAAGTTTGCAATTATTCGATTGACAATCCATCTGCTTTCTATTATCGTGGATTGACTCACCTCAATCTTGGCAATGCAGAAAAAGGATGCGAAGACATCAAATATGCGCAAGTTTTGGCCGAACAATATGGATATCCTGCAATCATGGAAAAAGATAAAGTGATGGATTTTCTTCAAAAATCTTGTGGTGAGGAATAACGCGCTCCTTATTTCTCTTTTATTTGCAGGCTACTTTTCCACATACCAACCAATGGAAAGAAGCTTGAACCTTTGCTAGCTTCATTTAAGCAACTACCTATGTTGTTGAAAATTTATAGAATCAATTTCATTTCTGTCCGTATCTTTGCACCAGTTAAAGGTGTCCTAGGTATGTGCAAACATGCTGAAGATGAAAAGGGAATACTGTGCAATTCAGTAACACTACCCGGTGCTGTAAGTTCTTATATGTTGTAGAATTGATTTTTACCACTGCGTTTTCATTACGTGGGAAGGTTTCTACAATACGAGAACGAGTCAGAAGACCTGCCTCTAGCGAAGTATTATTCGTCGGCTTCGGGAAGAAAGCCAGCGGTAGATTGAGATACGATTTCTCAATTTATATTCATTTTCCCGTTATTTTTAATCATTAAAAAATGAAAAAAATCTGTACACTCTTTGCAGCCATCTTGAGTCTAAATGCTGCCCAAGCCCAAATTATATCGTTTGAAGATCTCACTGTTCCAGCCGGTGGCTATTGGAAAGGTCAAGCCCCAGTTCCCAAAGACTCTGGATTCCAATCCAATGTCGGTTTCTTTGTCAATTCGTGGGACACTA
Source organism: Chitinophagaceae bacterium (assembly GCA_044353325.1). Classification (GTDB taxonomy): domain Bacteria; phylum Bacteroidota; class Bacteroidia; order Chitinophagales; family Chitinophagaceae; genus OLB11. The sequence continues at coordinate 7,225 of JBILCF010000039.1, forward strand.
GTTTTGGTGGATCTTGGAGCGGTTGGGGATTTTCCAACAAACAAGACAGTACAAGTATAAGTTATACTACCAACGAGCTAGCCTCTATAGCTGGTAGTGGTAACAACAGTTCAGCAAACTATGCTGTAGCCTATCAAAGTTACAATCCTGCTATCAATATTATTCGTTTACCGAAGGATTATCAAATGGGCTGGGCCTACTTGACCAACACAACTATTGCTTACCGTTCGATGCAAAATGGCGATGGCTTTGCCAAAAAGTTTGGAGGTGCTACTGGTAATGATCCAGACTTTTTTAAAGTTCGTTTTACAGGTTGGCTCAATGGTGTGGCCAAAACAGATACAGTAGATTTTTACTTGGCCGACTATAGAGATACAAATAACGTCAATGACTACATCGTTAAAGATTGGAGAATTTGCAACTTATCTACTTTAGGCAAGTGTGATAGTCTGACATATGTATTAAGTTCAAGCGATACAGGGGCTTTTGGAATGAATACACCTGCCTATTTTTGCATGGATGATATCCAATTACTATTCACAGGTACTGAAGAACTTGACTTGCAACTAATGACAACAATCTATCCAAATCCGTTTCAAGATTATATCCTTTTGAGCAATCAGTCTACAGACAAGATTCAGGCAGATTTGATTTCCATGAATGGATCTGTATTGCAACATATCGAAGTTGCTCAAGGTGATCGAAAAAGCATTCAAACGCACTCGCTTGCACCTGGCTATTATGTCATACGTATCCAACAAGGCTCAGCGGTTTATTTCAAAAAAATGATCAAGTAAGCATGAAACGCTTTATACTTCTTCTCGCCTGTTGCATACCATTGATGATGCATGCTCAGTTTGCACCTCAGGCTGGCTTGCCTGGTAGTACAGCTATTCATAAAGATAGCAACTCGTTTCTAGCTTGGGGAGATTCTTGTATTGTCACTCGTGGTTGGATGAACGTATCTGATACCAGCTTAGGTAAAGCATCCAATGGTACCGATACAGCTGCAAAGTATATTGCAGACAACAGCGTTTTGAGCTTAGGCGATGGTGGCGAAATTATTTATTATTTTCAAAACCCAGTCATCAATGGATTGGGTTTTGATTTTGCTATTTTCGAAAATGGATTTCGAAATCCAGCCGATAGCAATATGGCTTATCTCGAATTGGCTACCGTAGAAGTTAGCAATGATGGTATCACGTATTATAATTTTTCGGCCGAAAGCTATACCGATACAATCAATCAAGTAGTTGGCACAGGACAATATATGGATTGTCGAAAAGTTCATAATCTCGCAGGGAAGTACATCAGCGAATTTGGGACACCCTTCGATCTTGAAGAATTGAGTATGCAGTTTGGATTAGATGTCAATAATATACACTACATCAAAATCAAAGATGTCATTGGTACCTTGGATAACGAGCTCTGTACACGTGATTATTACGAACAAAAAATCAACGACCCCTACCCAACTGATTTTCCAACCGGAGGTTTTGACATCGATGCAATTGGCATTATCCACACGCGCTTCCCAACTGCTTTAAATGACTTGAAAGCATTTAAACTTGAACTTTATCCAAATCCAGCTTCCCATAGTTTGACTATACAAAGTACTGAACCTATTGTAAGCTACACCATACATAGTATGGATGGACGCATCGTTCAAACTGCGCATGAAAACGTGCAAGATAATATTACAATTTCCCAATTACCATCTGGAACTTACCTTCTTCATGCCAAAACAAACCAAGGACAAACTGCTCAATTCCGATTTGTAAAATGGTAAACTATCATGTACCCATACTATTTTTACTACTATGCTGCGTGTACTTGCAAGCCTGCGTCAAAGACAAACCAAATCCTGACAAAAGACCAAATGCAATCACAAGCAACAAAGGTATTGTAATCCTCAACGAAGGTGCTTATGGTATCAACAATGCAGACATCTCTTTTTTAGATTTGGACAAACGTATTATCAGCAATAATTTATACAAACAACAAAACAATAAAAGCTTAGGGGATGTTGCACAAAGTATTACAATGATCAATGGTAACTATTTCGTTACCGTTAATAATTCTAACAAAGTACTTGTACTCGATACCGCTAATTTCCAACTTCATACCACGATAGCCAATGTCAACTTCCCTCGATATATCCTTCAAGTAAGTCCAAGCAAAGCCTATGTTTCAAGTCTGTATTACCCGCAAATCAAAGTGCTCGATTTAACCACACATCAAGTAACCAAGACCATCTCAGTAGATCATATCAATACCGAACAAATGACATTAGTCAATGGATTTGTATATTGTACAAGCTGGGATACTGCATCAAATGTAATCTACAAAATTAATCCCAATACAGATGAGCTAGTGTCTAAAATACCTATCAGTGGCCGTGCTTCGCATAGCCTTGCATTGGACAAGCACAATAAACTCTGGGTCATGAGCGGTAATAAATACAAAAACAAACCATCCTATTTAAGTTGCATAGACCCAAGGACAGATACCGTAATCAAAACCTTTGCCTTTCCAAACCAAGCCGATCCATTTCGATTGACATTCAATGCCACACGTGATACTATGTATTTTATCCAAGTCAATTACAATGGAGGCAGCTTGTATAATGGAGTTTATCGTATGCCTATCGAAGCTAACGCTTTACCAACAAATGCATTTATACCTGCATTACTCAATTCGTATTATTGGGCATTATCGATAGATAGCAATTCGCATCATATCTACGTATCCGACCCAAAAGGTTTTGCGCAGCAAAGTACCATTTCTGAATTCAATACAAAAGGCCAACTCATACAACAATTCCAAGCGGGCATTGGGGCCAATACATTTTTGTTTCGATGAGATATTATGTTGTCATAATTTGGATTCTTTTCTCGTTGGCCTCACAAGCACAACCCAAAAAATCATTTTCACAAACAGATACTCTTCAACAAGTAACTATACTGGGATACAAAGAACTCCAAACAGCATCCAACGAACAAAAAATTGACAGTACACTACAGCAATTTTACAAGCATACCAACCTCCAACATTTACTCCAACTTCATTCGAATGTATTTGTAAAAAACTATGGCGTGTCTACACTTAGTACAATCAGTATTCGAGGAAGTTCTGCAGCACAGACAGCAGTCCGATGGCAAGGTATCAATATAAACAATGCCATGACGGGGATTACCGACCTTAGCACGATACCTGTTTCCTTGTTTGAAGAATGTAGTATCCAATACGGAAGTCAAGCCAACAACAATAGCCTGAGTGGCGGTATTAACCTAGCCAACCCTATACCAATGTTTGTAAAAAACCACAAAGCATCCGTAGCCTTTGGATACGAAAGTTTACACAATCAAAGTATTGCTGCACAAGCTACAATAAGCAATAAGCATATTGCAAATACAATTAAAGTCCATTACCTGCAAGGGCAAAATCGTTATTCATTTTTCAACATCGATAAAGATCTACAAGATACCCTCACACATGCGCATCAAACACAATGGGGCTTGCTCAACGATTTTCATTGGCGCATCAATCCCTTTCATTTATTCTCAATTCATTCTTGGGTACAAACTTCCAAACGAGAAATACCTCCTGCAACATTTGAAAATACAAGTGCGAAACTAGAGCAAACGACTTCTATCCGCAATATGTTGGAATACAACAATGCAGCACAATACCCCCTCTCTATCAATAGCAAAATCGGATTGTTGCACGAGCAATATGCCTATCAAGATTCCTTAATTTTTTTACGTTCACAAGCTTCGCTTTTGACAGTACCTTTTATAACTAAGCTAGAATTCAAACCGCACTATCGACATACAAGTGTTGTTGAATTGACTGCCAATCACGCTCGTTTACTCCAACCTACAGATGCGACACTCAATCGTGCAAGCCTTATGGCTTCGTATAGTATTGACCGATTTATGCGACGCTTCAATATCAAAGCCACGATGCAATACGAAGTCAGTGATGTCTTTACATTGCCATTGGCGATGTCTTTTGTCGTTAATACCAAACTCCACAAAGAATTCCAACTCTATGCAAGTGCTTCGCGCACTTATCGTGCACCTACGCTCAACGAATTGTATTACAACCCTGGTGGTAATCTCAATCTAAAGCCCGAAACAGGTAATAACTTCGAAGCTGGACTAACTTACAAACGCTATAAAAACAAACTATCAATCGAAGCCGAACAAGTAGCCTACAATCGCAATGTTCAAAATTGGATCGTTTGGTATGGTAATGCCATCCTGACGCCACACAATATTCTCGGCGTCCATAGCCGTGGACTCGAATCCATCCTCACACTCAAGTACGAACTCAAACCGCCTATGTATGAACCTCACGATGAGTTGATTGAAGTTGTCATTACACGCAGTACTGAACGTACTGCACGACCTCGTCCTTCACTCGGTCTTAATCTCTTGTACGCTTATACGCTCTCTACTACCGAGGCTTCTGCCTTGCCAAACGACTATTCTATAGGCAAACAAATCCCCTATGTACCACGCTACCAATTTAAACTCAATCCGACCTATAGCCAAGCACATTGGGATATCCAATACATCATGACTTATACCGGTTATCGATTTATTACTACAGACGAAAGCCAATGGCTAATGCCTTACGCCAATTCTAATTTATATCTGGCTTATCGTATGCCTGCAAGCAAACAACACCAACTCCAAGCCACAGCCCGCATACAAAATATCTTCAATGCCGACTATCAAGGCATCGTAGGACGTACCATGCCGGGTCGAAACCTAAGTCTTGGATTGCTTTATAAATTTCGATAAAAGGATTTGATTTGGAGCTAAAGTGAAATACTTCTTTTGAGCTACTTATTCATCTTGTTCAGCGTTTGCATTTTTTCTTGCACACAAGAACCTGAAGACAAAACACAAACAATCAACAAAGATGGTGCCATCGAAACCGTAATCGGCGTAGAACATCTCGATGCTACGCACGATATCTTAACTACTAAACACATTACATGGGTTGGCGGTACAAGTACCAAAACAATTGAACACATTGATACTATAGCTTCGCTCGGAATGAAAAAAGAAGAAGCAGTCAACGACCAAGACGAATCAATGGTAGTAACCATTCCAAAAGATTACGAAATTTATATCACCGTTAAATAATCGCAAGCGTGAAAAAAAGTAAACATATACAACTTGTTTTAATTACAGCAATATTGGCATCATGTAGCGATAAAAAAGAAGCTGAATGGGGCGAAGGTGAAAAAAAGTGTATTTACGCAGCGATACTACTGCGCCTTATACTCGTTCGTACGTCTCGCCTTTATTGATGTACTTCGCCTTTCGATCTTTCGGAATGATGAACAATGGACAATACGTTCGTGGTGGATACCACAGTGATGCTATTCATCCTAGAAGCAATTTTGGCAACAATGGGTTCAAACAAAATGTAAGCCGTGGTGGATTTGGTCGTAGTAGTTTTAGAACAGGTTCTTAACGTAATAACAGCATGGTACGTATACATTTAAAACCTAGAAATCAGTGGCAAAAAAAAAGTGGAAGAACTTGGATTTGGATTTCATAGTACAGAAGGAACCTATTGGGACGAATCTGCCGCATATATTTTCAAACTCAAAGAAATTGAAGCCATCGAAAAAGCGACCAATACCCTATGGGAAATGTTTTTGGAAGCCGTACAACACGTAATTGACAAAAAACGATATGCTGAGTTTGCGATTCCAAATTTTATAGTTCCTTATATCGAAAAAACATGGAATGATGATGTGCCTAGTATTTATGGTCGTTTTGATTTGGGTTATGCCAATGGTGAAATTAAATTACTCGAATTTAATGCTGACACCCCTACTTCACTTTATGAAGCTGGGATTATACAATGGTTTTGGTTACAAGATTTTGATGCCAATAAAGATCAATTTAATACCATTCATGAACGATTGATTCAATATTGGCGCGATGTTAAACCCTATCTCAAATCGACCACACTTCATTTTAGTTGCATCAAAGATTCACTTGAAGATCTTACGAATACAGAATATTTACGCGACTGCGCTATACAAGCAGGTATTGATACGAAACTTATTTTCATAGATGAATTAGGTTGGGATGTTGATGCGAAACAATTTATAGACCTTGAGAATATGCCTATTCAATCCATATTTAAATTGTATCCTTGGGAATGGATGATACATGAGGAATTTGGGCAAAACATCCTGTTAGATACCCAACAAACACAGTGGATAGAACCTGCTTGGAAAATGATATTATCTAACAAAGCTATCCTATCCATTTTATGGGAACTATTTCCCAATCATCCTTATCTTTTACGTTCTAGTTTCAATGCAAATGGTATGGATGCTTATGTCAAAAAACCATTGCTGAGCCGAGAAGGTGCAAACATTTCTATAGTACAGTCTAATCAATTAATAGCAGAAACATCTGGTGAGTATGGAAGTGAAGGCTACCTATTTCAAGAATATATGAACTTAGAAAATGACTATGGACAAACGGCTTTAATCGGTTCGTGGATTATAGGTGGCGAAGCTGCTGGTATTGGTATCAGAGAATCTTCATCAAAAATTACAGATAATATGAGCCGTTTTGTACCCCATTATATTGAGTATTAATTTACTTTACTGGATGTATTATTTTTTTGAATAAAATAATACATCCCAAAACCCACTCCAAATACTAGAACACCAATCAATGGCGCCATCAAATCATTGATGATAACACTAACTGTTACACCTAAGTAACTCAAAATAAAAAAAATTGGTAGATAAGGATAGGCTTTCATTTTGTATGGCCTATCTGTCACTAAGGAAATATTATTTTTTCTTAAATAAAAAATAGAACTAATCAGTGCAATAAAACTCAATGAATCGAAGAACATAATTACATTGACAATTTGATCAAATTCAGATGTTAGAAAAAGTGTGACAATGATAATGGATGTAAAAAGAGCCAAAGACGCACGTGGTACTTGTGTTTTTTCATGCATGATCCCAAAGCGTTTTGGCATTAATTTTTCCAACGCCATGGCATAAAACACTCTCGGATTGCTCAGCATACCTACATTGACATAGCCCATGACACAAAAAAACATCAACAACGAAAATGCGACACCCGCTTTTTCTCCCATCATAAGTTGCACGATTTGAGCAGCAGGCGTTTTAGTCTGTGCAAGGTTATCAAATCCTAATGTGCTGACATAGGATATATTAATCAACAAATACAATAATAAAATTACTGCAAATCCGCTTAGTATGGATTTAGGAATCTGAGCATGTCCATCCTTAATGTCTGCGCCAAAATTAACTGTTTGCTGATAACCACCATAAGTAAAAAAAACAGATTTAAAACACATCGAAAATGCCAACAATGAAAATGATTTATAAGAAATACCCGAGTCCAATATCGGATGATTCACCGTAATAAAAAATGGCGATACAATAATGAGCACGATCATTCCAATCTTCATCATCATCAATGCATTTTGTATGGTTGCACTCATGCGCAATCCGAGCCAATTGATAGCAAATAGGATGAGAATAATCCCAATACAAAACATTTTTTTATGCAGACTACTGATTGTTTGTGTATCATCAACAACTATTGAAAACAAATATTCACTGCCAGCTAATGCTACGGCTGCTGTACTTCCTGCGTTCGAAATCAAGGTAGCCCAATTGATGGAAAATGCGGTCGCTGGATTATACGTAACCGCCATGATATTGTAAAAGCCACCATGGCATGGATACCTGCTCCCTATTTCGGCAAATGTAAGTGCGCCACACAAGCTCACTAATCCTGCAAAAATCCATGCTGCAAAAAAAATAAGTTGATTACCTGCGTCAGAAGCAACAGAAGATGGCGTACGAAAAATACCCATGCCTATAACCAAGCTAATGACAATCATAGTAAAGTCAAATCGTGTAAGTCCTTGCTTCATGATACAAATTGTAGAAACAAGATAGTTATTATTTTTAGAAAGTGTTTACAAAAAAAAAGAATCCTATGCATTTTGCATAAGATTCTAATATTAAGTTATGAAATATTATTTGCTAATATCCAAACACATCCTTCAAGGTCAATTTCTTTACAGGACCAAATTTTTTCAATTCATCCCAATTGACTTTGCTTTCGCCACCAACTACAGTCAAGGTGTATGGCTTGCCTGCAATATTTTGTTTAAAAAATGTATTGATTGAATCGTAAGAAAAACCATCGACTGACTTGTATAACTTTTCATTCATATCATAATTCAACCCTCTTTTTTGGGCACTCAAATAACTAAACAAAATGCCTGTTTTCGTTGTACGAGTTGTAGATATAGAATTTTTGATACTTGCTTGTGATTGTGAAAATAATTTTTCTGATTTAGGCAATGCAGTCAACAATTCTTGCATAGCTGCAATAGACTCTTTCATTTTATCGGCTTGACATCCTACATAAGCACTCATACTGAATGGATCACCTTTCTTTTGTGGCGAGCCAAAAGCTGCATACGTCGAATAAGCCAAGGCTTTGGATTCTCTAATTTCTTGAAATACAATACCACTCATGTTGCCACCAAAGTATTCGTTAAACATATTGACTGTTGGCACGGTTTCAGGATTATAAGGTGTTCCATTTCTAAACCATTGTATTTCGGCTTGTACCATATCGTAGTCAGCAAATAAGACTTCATTGCTTTTATGTTCTGTGAACGTGTATTTCTGCTTACGTGGTTCAGGTAGTTTGAACGACATTGGAACGATATGATTTTTAACGATTTCGCTTGAAAGTTGTTTTTCATCCAATGGTCCATAATACAAGATTTGATGATCGTAGGTTGTCAATTCATGCAACAATTTTACTAAATCTTCTGCTTTGATATTGTCTAATTCTTCATTGGTCAATTCGTTGTTGAAAGGATTTACAGGGCCATATTGCGCATAATAGCGTAAGCCGCTACGAATCATATTTTTATTTAATTTAGCGTCGCTGCGTTTCTTTTTCATACCAGCTATCATATTAGACAATGCTTCTTGATTGGGTTGACAATCGGCCAATAGATGCTCGAACAAATTCATCGCTTCGCTGTAATTATCTTGTAATCCACTGAGGTAAACATAGCTTTCTTCATCGCCAGCACTTACACCAAAATCACAAGCCAATGTATAGAATTTTTTACTGATTTCATCGGCGCTATGTTTACTTGTACCTAAGTATTGAAGATAGTCCATCGCTATAGGATACATGATATTATCGAGTTTACCCATTTTCAAATAATAGTATTGAGAAAACAAAGCATTCGTTTTGTTTTTTACTGACAATGCCATCAACTGATTACCGCGTGTTTCAACTTTTGTTTTTTGAATATCTTTTTCAAAATTGACAAATACAGGTGCTATTGGTTTTGCTGGCATTACAGCTATTTTTTTCACAAAATCACTTTGCGCTTCACGGTTTACACTCACAGGTGTAATTTCTGGTTTATCTACTTTTGCTACGCTTTCATCTTTACCTATACGTTTGTAGATACAAACATAATTTTGGTTCAACCATTTTTGTGTAAACGCTTGAATATCTTTTTTAGTCAATTTGCTCATCTCATCCAATTGAGCAACTGTTTGCTGCCAATCCACTTCAGAGGTAAATGATTCTAACAATCCGAATGCTCTACCTGAATTACTTTCGCGTTGTTGAATCAATGATTTTTTGTAGTTGTTGATGATTGCGATTAATATTTCATCATCAAACTGACCAGTTTTCAAAAGCTCTATTTGACCTAACATCAAATCTCTAACCTCTTCTAATTTCTGTCCTTCTTTGGCTTTGCCTTCCATAAACAACACACTGTAATCTTTCAGGGTATATGCACCAGCACTAGCAGATAATACTTGTTGTTTTTTAACCAAATTTAAATCAATCAAACCTGCATTGCCATTAGACAACACACTACTCATCAAATTGAGCAATGTTGCTTCTTTAGAACTTGCACCAGGAAAACGAAATGCGATATCAACATATTCTGCATCGGGACCATATACACTTGCTTCGATTGGTTTTGTTATTTCCGCTTCTGGTTGGAACGTGTAAGGTGCTACTGGTTTTGGTTTCATGTAGCCAAATGCTTTGTCTAATTTAGCAATCAGTTCATCTGGATTAAAATCGCCCGACATAATGACACACATGTTGTTGGGTACATAATTTTTATAAAAATAATTGCGTATTTCTTTTAGTGAAGGATTTTTAAGATGTTCAATAGTTCCTATAGTTGTTTGTTGACCATAATTGTGTTTTTGAAATAATTTATCAAACAACAATTCAAATACTTTATCATCATCACTATCTAAACTGCGATTTTTTTCTTCATATACTGCTTCTAATTCGGTATGAAAAATACGTAAAATTGGGTTGCGAAAACGCTCTGCTTCAACAGCCAACCAACGATCAATTTGATTTGATGGAATATCATTGATATAAGCGGTTTGTTCAAAAGATGTAAATGCATTGGTACCTTGCGCACCAATCATACTCATCATTTTGTCGTATTCATTCGCAATGGCAAACTTAGAGGCTTCGCCAGAAACTGAATCAATTTGATGGTAAAT
>JBILCF010000040.1:0-17711 GCA_044353325.1 Chitinophagaceae bacterium
AGCATCGAAGTTGACGAAATATTCTACCATTCCAATCATCCGGGCGATGAAATTAATATTGAATATGCTCAATTCTCACATGAGTTTTTTGGCTATTTCTGATTTCAGTTAATTATACTATTTTTACCCAATCCATAAACTGTTCAAATGTCGCCATTTATCTTACTTTTCTTTGTTGTTGCTTATTTTGCTTTGTTGCTTGTCGTAGCTTATTTAACCTCAAAAAAAAGTGACAATGAATCTTTTTTTGTTGGCAATCGAAATTCGAATTGGATGCTTGTTGCATTTGGGATGATAGGCACTTCTTTAAGTGGTGTTACATTTGTTAGTGTACCGGGAGGTGTCATGAAAAATGGTTTTGCTTATTTTCAATTATCCATTGGCTATTTGTTAGGTTATATTGTTATTGCATACATATTGTTGCCTCTTTATTACCGGCTCAATCTCACCAGTATTTATAATTATTTAAGTTCTCGAATGGGTATTCAAAGTTATAAAACAGGTGCAAGTTTTTTCATCCTAAGTCGAACCTTGGGCGCCACAGCTCGACTTTATTTGGTTGTCAATATTTTACAAACCGTAATTTTAGAACAATTGGGAGTCCCTTTTTGGGTGACGACATTGATTATTCTAGCAATGATATTGATGTATACGTTTGAAGGTGGTGTAAAAACAATTGTATGGACAGATACCTTGCAAACCCTATGTATGTTGGCAGGTTTAGTATTGTGCGTTGTATTTATACTCAACAAGCTTGACCTAAGTATGGGCGCAGCCATAGAACAAATGAGTGTCAAAGGATACAATAAAGTTTGGTTTACAGATCCAAATAGCAAATTATTTTTTGTCAAACAAATACTTGCTGGAGCATTTATAACCATCACGATGACAGGGATGGATCAAGAAATGATGCAAAAAAATATCAGTGTAAAAACCTTAGCCGATAGTCAAAAAAACATGCTCACCTTAGCCTTCACTATGCTTGGAGTTATACTACTATTTTTATTTTTAGGTGGGCTACTGTACTTATTTGCTGAAAGTAATGGAGCTGTCATGATTAATGATATTTTCACCATTGGTGAAACCAACGTTGGTAAAGACAATTTATTCCCGGCTATGGCATTACATTATATGCCCCAAGCCTTTAGTATCATCTTTATAATTGCATTAATTAGCGCACTATTTCCAAGTGCTGATGGTGCTATTACAGCCTTGACATCAAGTTTCTGTATAGATATACTGGGTATACAACAACGTTCAGATTTGGATGAAAAAGGCAAGAAAAAATTACGTCAAAAAGTGCACTTGATTTTTGCTGCTATATTTTTGATTGCTGTACTTGTGTTTAAAATAATTAATGAAGCAAGCATGATTGATGTTATTTTAAAAATTGCAACTTATACTTATGGACCATTATTGGGTTTATTTACATTTGGTATACTTACAAAACGCAATGTTCAAGACCGAATTGTTCCTTATATTTGTATTGCAGCCCCTCTATTAAGTTTCATTTTGGACAAATATCAAAAGCACCTCTTCGGGAATTATGAAATTGGAAATGAGTTGCTTATTGTTAATGGTTTCATCACCTTTGTAATGTTATACATTTTTTCAACAAAATCCAAACAAGCAACAGTCTAATGCATATCCTTACCTCCGAACAAATTAATGCATATTGCGAAAAGTTTTCTAGCCCTGAAGATGGGGTTTTGCACGACTTAAATCGTCAAACGCATTTGCGAACAGAATTACCTATTATGCTTTCCGGGCATTTACAAGGTAGGGTTTTGAGTATGCTTAGCCATATGATTCGTCCAAAGTATATCCTCGAAATTGGTACTTTTACGGGTTATTCAGCTCTTTGTCTAGCCGAAGGCCTTCAAGCTGAAGGTAAATTAATAACTATCGACACCAATCCAGAAACCTCAGCTTTGTGTATGGAATATGTCGAAAAAAAACATCTAGAAGATAAAATAAATGTCATGGTAGGTAAGGCAATTGATATCATACCGTCGCTTAATTTAACTTTTGACCTAGTATTTATCGATGCCGACAAAACAAACTATTCATTGTATTTTGATTTAGTAGCAGATAAAGTAAATCAAGGGGGGTATATTTTAGCAGATAATGTGCTGTATCATGGCGATGTTTTAAATTTGAATCAAGCTGGCAAAAACGCTAAAGCCATGCATGCATATAATGAAAAAATTAACGAAGACAATCGGTTTGAGTCTGTACTTTTGCCCTTACGAGATGGTATTATGATATCACGAAAAAAATAAGTTTAAAATATGAAGTTTTTTATAGCCCCTTTCCTTTTACTATTGATGTGCAACTTCTCATCATTTGCTCAAAACGAACAAGATGCAACTGATTATATTGAAAAATATAAAAAGCTTGCGATTGAAGAACAAGTGCGTATTGGTGTTCCTGCATCCATTACATTAGCACAAGGTATACATGAATCATCTGCAGGTAAAAGCGAATTGGCCACAAAAGGCAATAACCATTTTGGAATTAAATGCAAAAGTACCTGGACAGGTGATACCATCTTACATGACGATGATAAAAAACAAGAATGTTTTAGAAAATATATCAGTCCAGAACAATCGTATATCGATCATTCTGATTTTTTAAAAGGTAGCAATCGTTATAGCTTTTTATTCGATTTGGAAGTAACTGACTACATCGGTTGGGCTAGTGGTCTCAAACGTGCTGGTTATGCAACCAACCCTGCTTATGTTAGAAGATTAACAGATCTTGTAGAAAAATATAATTTACAACAATATACCTACGAAGCTCTAAAGGTAAAATTCAGCACTCCAGTAGGTGAAATAGTTCCAGAAAAAGATAATGCCAATTTCAAAGTTGTAGATGATCCTTCTAACATGTACAAGGGATTAAAAGGTTTTTGGATTACCAAAGGCGAAAGCCTTGTTGACAAATCTGTGATGAATAATATTCGTTACCAAAGATTACTTGAACTTAATGATTTACCAGATGCTCCACTTGATCAAGACATGTTTATTTTTTTAGAGAAAAAAAGAAAAACTGGAACAGTAGAATTTCATACTGTAAAAGATGGAGAAAACATGATTATGATTGCACAGAAAGAAGCAATGCAATTGGATAATCTTTTCGCTTTCAACAATATGAAACCTGGCCAAGAAGCAGAGGTAGGCGAACAACTTACCTTACAATACAGGGCGTATGGCAACCCTAAATTAAAGCCGGCTCCTATAGTAGAACCCCCAGCTACTTCAACCGCCACAGTATCTGAAACAAAACCTAAAGAAGAAATTGTAATCATTCAACAAGAAGCCGAGAAAAATGTTATACCAGAAGTTAGTGTTAAAGAGATTTCAAATCCAGCTATCTTGGATTTAGAAAAAGCCCGCCGAACTGAAGCATTATTATCTGGTAAACCTGTAGAAGAAAAAATAATAATACCCGTTGAATCAAAAGCAATTGAAATCAAAAAGGAAGATGCAAAACCTGTACAAGTTACATATGAAAAAACCCAAGAAGCACCTAAACCAGTAGAAGAAGCGCCTAAACCAATAGAAGAAAAACCTAAGCCGGTTGAAGAACCTGTAAAGCCCAAACCTGCTTTACCAAAACGTGTTTATAACGAACCAGGCGTTAGCGATTCAGTCAAAGTATTGAAAGAAAAATTTGACCAAATTGTCTATCAACCATTACCAGAAAAAAAGAAAATTGATCCACCTGTAGCGACACCACCTGCTAAAAAAGAAGAGACAAAGCCAAGCACTCCAACTAAAAAAATTGAAGCCAAAACAACTCCAGATCCTAAAAAAGCGGATGACAAAAAAGTAACGGGCAAAACTGCTAATGTTGAAAAAACACCTACAGGCATCAAACGAGAAGCCAAAAAAGAAACTCCAAAAAAAGAGGATGTAAAAAAAGGAAGCAAGTCTAGCACTAAAAAGGACGACAAGTCATCTGCAAGTAAATCGAATAATAAAAAATTCGATTCAAAGAAAGCAGCTTCTAAGCCGAGCGAAAAGAAAAAAACTGATCCTAAAAAAGCAGATCCTAAAAAGAAAAAATAAATGAATTCAATACAAGTTCACGACAAAACCTTTATTCCTTATTTATCTTCTGATGAAATACAAAACCGTATTGCACAATTAGCTCATCAAATAAGTGAAGAATATGCCAATAAACAACCTTTGTTTTTAGGCATCTTAAATGGGTCTTTTATTTTTGCAGCTGATTTATTTAAGCAAATCAGTATACCAGCATCTATTTCTTTTATCAAATTAGTATCCTATAAAGGCACATCATCTACAGGTACTGTGATTACGTCTATTGGTTTAGAAGAAGACCTCTCTGACAAGGACATCATTATCGTTGAAGATATTGTAGATACAGGTAAAACACTCACCGAATTCATTCCATCACTCTCCAAGCAAAATCCAAATTCAATTAAGATTTGTACCCTATTGCAAAAACCTGATGCATTGAAATATCCATTGGATGTTGATTATATTGGATTTAGCATTCCCAATAAATTTGTGGTTGGCTATGGCTTAGACTATGATGGGTTAGGTCGAAATACTGCAGCTATTTATCAATTAAATACCTAAACCAAAAAAAATTAGTTTTGTTTAAAAATCAACTCCAATTGTTTAAGGTAATCCAAAATACACTTTTGACGTGTTCAATTTTATTGACAACAAGTTTCTGTGCATGCCAAACAGATCAGAAACAGAGTGATGAAGCAACATCAATACGCAAGAAACAATATATTTACACCCATTTTGAAGGTCATATTTTGAATGAATCCTACTCAATAGATTTAACTATTTCAGACACAACTGTATTTGGAAACTATTATCAGGACGATAGAGAAGAACCATTGGATGTATTTGGCAGTTATTTTATCAATGATTCGCTTTACCTGAATGAAAGTATTTCAAATAGATATACAAACAAAGATGATGAAAAGTATAATTATTTCGTAGGTAAATTTACTGAAGGCACCTACTCAGGTCTATTTATAACACTAGATATAACTATTCCTTTTGAATTCAAATCAGTAAAAAAATCTGACATTGTAGATTTTGATTTTATACAAACTAGTAATTCTGTAGTTTAACCTATTTCACATAAAATAATTGCACATATTGATTTTGAAAGTCCTATGGTTAAAGATACTCATTATCAGTATTTGCACAATGCCATTTATGCACTTATGGGAGACACAAATTTCGTGGGTGATATGAAAGGATTTATGAAACATAAAACGTAATTAAACATAAATAGTATTGATACTGCGTCTTTAACAAATATGAAAAAAAAGCAAGACTATTATGCTAATTTTAGTGATGTCACTTACAACAAAAATAATCGTGTAATTTTCTCCAACTCAAGCATGAAATTTTCGATTGGTATGTATGAAAGTTTTCTATTAAAATATTGTACTGTAGACCTTACAACCCAAAAGCAATTGAATCTAAAGGACGTATTAACACAAGATGAAATTAATAAATTACCTTCTCTTTTGGAACAAAAATTTCGCTCGAAATTCAAACTCAATAAAACCGAACCGCTCGAAAAAGTATTGTATTACAATGACAATCGTTTCATGAATGGAAATTATTTTATAACACACAAGGGTATCGGTTTTTTGTACAACACGCATGAAATAAAGGGCTTTTCTTATGGCCCTATTGCATTATATGTTATGTTTGATGAAATAAAAAAGTAGTAAAACTTTCTTCATCCATTTATATATAATGAATTGATTTGAGTTATAAATCAAACTAAATATTTTCTTGAAATCACTTTGTATTAAGTTACCTGCTTTAAAGTTTTGAAATAAAAACTATTTATTCTATAAACAATTTTCTATTTTTTTTTATCTGTTAAATCATGATAAACGAATGATATAACAACAAACTAGAATTGTATAACGACTCTATCTCGTTCCTATCGCACCTTTGCATCAGACTTAAATACATAAGTCATTAAATAAAAGATTATGAAGAAAAAAATTTACTTATTTGCATTTGCAATGCTTTGTGCAACTGTAACAATGTTTGCACAACCTATAACAAAAGAAAATAGTGCACAGGTAAAACAAGATGTGGTTATGATTGGCGGAAGTTTTGGTAGCCTAAAAACTAATTTTCAAAAAAACGCAAACCAAGTACAATTGCAACTTACTCCACGTATAGGTTGGATGTTGAGAGAGCGATTTATGTGGGGCGTTTACGCTGATTTTGATTTTGATGCCGTTCAAAATGCACAAACTCAAATTCGTTACGGTGCTGGTTTATTTGCTAGAGCATATACTGATAGAGGTGGTGCAGAAGGTTATTCTAAAACTAGATTATTTGGTGAATTTTCATCAGGATTTGGCGGCCTCAATTTAAAAGTTGCGGACAAATCTATTCCAAATTCTACCGTGAATGGACTAGCAGTAGGTTTCGGCGGAGGATTAGTATATTTCCCTGCACAAAACATTGGTATAGAATTTATGCCACGTTATATATTCAATACTGGCATGGGATCTACACAAGCCCGTGCTGCATTTAATATCACATTCGGAGCCAATATGTATTTGCCTAGAGCAAAAGCAAAAGAAATGGCTAAAGACATGTAATACATTTCAGAATAACTATTCTTTTGGACACAAAATTTAATTGTCCCCTATTTAACCAAACCATGTTGTCATAACTTATCCCAAACATGATGACATATTAAAACCCTGACGTATTTTACGTTCAGGGTTTTTAATTTTATTAACCTATCTAAATAAAATTACAATAAAATCAACTAGAAAATTTCACAATATTTATAACTAAATAATTGAGTTTAAATTGATAACTTCCTTCAATCTATCTTACTCATTACTGCATAACTTATTCAAATTAGTTTTTTTCTTGTTTTTCTTTTTCTCACAGCAATCATTTTCACTTTCCATTTTTCTTCTTATCTTTCACACATGAATAAATCTAAAACAAAACATCCAAAGGCTTTACCTTATTTGTTTTTTTCTGAAATGTGGGAACGTTTTGGCTATTATTTGATGATAGGTGTATTTACACTTTACCTCAAAGATGTTAAAGATGGCTTTGCCATGACTGAAGCAGAGTCGGCAGATTTATATGGTACCTTTATTGCATTGGTTTTTTTAACTCCCTTTTTAGGTGGCTTGCTTGCAGATAGATATTTTGGTTACCGCAATTCAATTGTAGCTGGTGGTATTTTGATGGGTGTTGGATATTGTATGATGGGCATTCATAGTTTGCCTATGTTATACCTCGCTATGTTTTTGGTCATACTTGGAAATGGTTTTTTTAAGCCTAATATTTCTACTTTATTGGGCAATGTATATTCCACAGACGAACATAGGCATATGAAAGACGATGGCTACAATATATTTTACATGGGTATTAATATTGGTGCATTTGTTTGTAATTTTTTTGGTGCTGCACTTCAAATTATGCTTGGATGGAGTTGGGCCTTTATGGCAGCCGGATTAGGAATGTTTATTGGAGTAGTTATCTTTTTGATTGGTACTAAACATTACAAAGCTTTTGATATCAAAAAAGAAGTTAGTGCAGAAGACATGCCTTTCTCAAGAATTGTATTATTAATTTTAGTACCGAGTGTCATAGCTGGTGTTTTAGGTTGGATTATTCCCGACAGTATTTTTGGAAGTGATAGTACAGACGCTTTTATTTTTGCATGTATACCTGTAGTATATTTTTATGCTAGTCTATACTTCAAAGCTGCACCGAATGAGAAAAAACCGATAGGTGCTTTATTGGCAATTTTTGCAGTAGTGACTTTATTTTGGGCAGTGTTTAAACAAAATGGTAGTGCACTCAACACTTGGGCAGATCGTTATACAAGCAAAGAAGTAACTGGTACTCAAAAAGAATTGTTTACAACTTTAAATTTTTCTAAAGAGATTACCTATTCTAAAGATAGCACTGAGAAATATGATGAATTTTTTCGCTTACAAAAAGTAGATGGAAAAGTAGTTAAAGAAATCAACTACCCTATTTATTTCCGCAATATGGCTAAAGAAAAATTACCTGCAGAAGGTTCTACAATAAGTATTTGGTCTACTAACCTGAGTCAGTCTATCAATCCAGGTTGGGTTATTTTGCTTACACCACTTGTAGTCGCATTTTTTACATTTTTACGTAGTCGAAAAAAAGAACCTACAACACCTACAAAAATTGCTTTAGGATTATTAATCTCCGGATTGAGTGCCTTAGTCATGTATGCTGCTGTTAAAGCCGGCAGCAATGGCGCAGAGAAAGTTAGTGTGTGGTGGTTGGTAGCAAGCTATGGCGTCATAACGATTGGCGAGCTTTTTTTAAGCCCGATGGGCTTGTCTATTGTTTCCAAACTCAGCCCTCCACGTATCACAGCTTTGATGATGGGCGGTTGGTTTTTGTCCACTTCTATAGGCAATAAATTGAGTGGTGTATTGGCTAGTCTTTGGGATACTTATGAGGATAAAAGCAATTATTTTTTAGTCAATTTCAGCTTATTAGTTATTGCGTTTTTGTTTATGCTTTTGATACTTCGATGGCTCAATAAGATTTTTAATGAGTATGTGAAGTAGCAGGATTCTAGTTGGAAGTTGACAGTTGTCAATTAAACATAGAATAGTTTAGAGATAATTTATTCAGAAATTATAGTCTCGAAATTCTACTTCGGTTTAACAATAAAAAATATTACTATCCTTGTATATGAAACGAAATAATGACCATTCTCGTTGAAATACGATCGATGGCATTGTTGGTTGGTTCTGCAGTATTGCGTTTTAAGCTATTCCCAAGGCCATTGCTAATCTTTATTTCTGGTGAAAATATGAAGTTAGGATAAAAGAATTCAAAGCCCAATCCTAAATTGTAGCCATAATCAAAAGGTTTTACCCGAATTATTTCATCGTCACGTTTGGAACGTGCATTGGAGTTAAAATCATAATCTATTTTACCACCTGCTACAGCATAAAATCTAAAGTTGGTTTGTCGATCAGATTTAAATTTAAACTCTATTGGCAAACTAAACAATACTGACTCGAAAGAATTATCCAAAATAGAATCTCCAGGTAACTGAAATTGCAAACCTTTTTCGCGAAGCATAAACGAAGGAATGGTTCGCACATCGACAAAGTTGCTCAATTTCAAATTACCTATAATACCCAATTGAAAACCCGGTTTCCACAATGGGGTTATATTCATGATTGTATCTGTGTTGACAAATGAATTGGAATGTAACAATTTGAACTGCGCTGCATTGAAACCAATAGTAATCCCAAAATAATAAGGTTTATCGCCATGTTCAGGATTATTCATCCGCTCATCTTGCGCTTGTGTATGCACTGAAGCAAACAGCAATACAAAAAGTGCTATTTTTTTGATTGGTAAATTGAGGCTATTCCAAAACTGACGTGTTTGCATAGGGGTTGTTTGAATCCGACTTTTTGCAATATTACACACATTTCTTCACCTTCGGGAAAAACTGCGACAGAATTTGGTAAATAGGTGTATGCTTGATTGCTTTTGCTGAATATTCGTCCAACAAATGGTGTTATATAACGGAAATAGAAGTGATATAATTGTTTCAAAGGGAAAACTTTAACTTTTGAAAATTCTAAAATGATAAATTGTCCATCGGGTTTGAGTACTCTACGTATCTCAGAAAGCCCTTTTTCCAAATTTTCAAAATTACGAACCCCAAAGGCTACCGTAACTGCATCAAAATAATTGTCTTCGAAAGGTAGGTTTTCACTGTCCGCTTTTTGAAGCGTAATGTTATTGTTCAATTTTTTTTGTTCAATTTTCTGCTGCCCTATTGCAAGCATTCCAGCAGAAATGTCAATGCCAATAACTGATT
This sequence comes from Chitinophagaceae bacterium, assembly GCA_044353325.1. GTDB lineage: Bacteria > Bacteroidota > Bacteroidia > Chitinophagales > Chitinophagaceae > OLB11. The sequence goes on from JBILCF010000040.1 coordinate 9,889, forward strand.
GAGGATTTAGTTTCTGTAGGGCTATCGCCAAATCAGCTGTTCCAGTAGCAACATCTAATATACGTTGTGGCTTGAACGGTTTTAGCATTTTAATTACACGATTTCGCCACAAGACATCAATCCGAAATGACAATAATCGATTCAAAAAATCATAGTTATGGGCTATCCCATCAAACATGTTTTCAACTTGCTGCTTTTTGCCCAATTCGGAATGCTGATCCGGTACTATACTTGTTCCCACGATGCAAAGATAAATTTGAAAGATGGTTTCATGAAATCCATCTTATACCAATTCGAGCTAATCAATAGATTCTAACTATATTTTGAGCCCATTGAATACAAAACAGGCTTAGTTGAACGATAAATCGCATTCTATGTCTACCTTTGTAAATATGGAAGTAAAATTTGCCGAATTTATTATCAGCAATACAGATGTAACCAAATGCCCCAAAGCAGACAAACCTGAAGTTGCATTTATAGGTCGCAGTAATGTAGGCAAATCGTCCTTGATTAATATGTTGAGTTTAAAAAAAGACTTGGCTAAAATATCATCTACACCAGGTAAAACGCAGTTGATTAATCACTTTTTAATCAATAAAGATATGTATTGGGTCGATTTGCCAGGGTACGGCTTTGCCAAAGTTTCCCAATCCAAAAGAGCAGATTGGACTAAAATGATTTGGAATTATGTGGAAACACGCAGCAACTTGCTGACCTTATTTATCCTCATCGATAGTAGGCATGCACCCCAACAAAAGGACATTGAATTTGTCAATAAATTGGGCGAAAAAGGGGTGCCTTTTTCAATTATTTTTACCAAGGCGGACAAAGAATCTCAAAAAGATGTGAGTGCCAATGTAAATCAATTTAAACGTGCTTTACTCTCCTATTGGGACGAATTGCCCAATATCTTTGTTACATCTTCTGTCAAGCGTTTAGGACGCAAACAAATATTAGATTTTATTGAAAATCTTAGAGATGATTTTTATGCATCATTAAAACAAGAAGCAACAAACTCCTTGTGAGCATAATTAGAATCTAAATTGACGGCCATTTTTAGCTACAAAACCAACTAAGTCTTTCACTGTACCAATGTTTCCCCACTTTGCATCCATTGCTTTCAATGGTACTTTATAAGTTGTATTGAGCAAGTTTTTGACACTATTGATTTGTTCTTGTGATTTCAAAAACGTGTTAATCGGTGTAAGTAAGTTTACGCCTTTGATGTCGGCTTTGTTTCCTGTGATAGCAAGTATTCCTTTAATGTTTGTAAGTAAACTTTTACTTAAATTGTACATAAATGGATTCCCTGATAACTGAGAAACTTTAGTAGCTTGAGAAAAACTTTTGTATTCATTGCATGCTGAAAATGATGCAAGGCTGAATGCAAGTAAAAGGAGTAGAGTTATTTTGTTATTATTCATAATATTTAAATAAGTTACAAAAGTACTTAAAAAATTGAAATGCCTTAAATTCTGCTAATCCATATCCCACTTCAAATTAAGATAGGCTTACGTATTGATGTTTTCCTATCGAGAATATTCATTATGACTGTATTTTATCTCAAAGTTTATTGTTGTATACTTTTGGGTTCTGTCTTGTAATAATTCCAATTTTTCTTATAATCTTTTTGGTAAAAACGTTTGCGTTGCCATTTGTATGTATTACAACTCATTGAGAGCATACAAATTAGAAATAATAAAAGAGTAAGGTTATTTTTCATATATTAAATATTAATGTACCATTTTGTTTGCACAACTACTGCTGGCAAATGCATATGGTTTGGCTTTAAAGGCAAAACCCATGCCAACTATATAACCTTTGGCTTCGCTTAAAGCTTCATTGCTTTTAAAAATTGGGTTAGTATTGATGTCTGCATGCACTTCCATTTCTATTTTATGGTTAGCGAGCAAATCGCACAATTCATAAGCGATGTCTATGCTTTTAGCTACCTCCATAATCATGCGTTCTTTTAAGGCATAGTTTACTGTAGATTCTTCCTTTTGTATCAACATAAATCCGCCATTTCCTTGACGCAAAAATACTATCACAGTAGCAAACTCTGTAAAGTTGGATTTGACCTGCGAATCAGTACCAATAAAGACTTTGAGCTTGTTTCCTTTTTCTTTTTCTTTACAAATAAGTTCTTCAACCACTTCTTTGATTGAAGTATGAATCAATTCTCCGTTAAATGTACGCCAAGGCATATGTGCATCGTTTAAGTTAAACAAAATTTGAAAAAGCATATCCATTATGGATACCGCTTTCCTCTCTTTAACATGCTCAGCATACTTAACCTTCCATTATTCTTTCGTAAACTTTCTCACAAATACTTCGTTATTCAATGCTATGCGTATCATATACTGACCATTGGCCAAAGATTCGGTAGATAATGTATGCGATGAAAATCCTTTGGACAATTCGATTGGTTTGCTCACAACAGCACGACCAGTCATATCTATGATTTGCAACATCGCATTTTCTTGTTTCAACATTGACATATCAATATTCAATATCCCAAACGAAGGATTAGGATAAATCGCCAACACACTTGAGTTAGTAAGTTCTGACTGAATTAAAATTGTATTTGAATAAGTATACTTGCCATCTTCATCTACGGCTTTCAAACGATAGTAATTGGCCCCTTCCATGATATGATCATCATTAAATAAATAACTTGTATTCAAATTTGAATTTCCTTTGGCTTTTGTTTGTCCTATTTTTTTGAAACTCATTTTATCATGACTGCGTTCAATTTCAAAATGCGAAACATTTTTTTCGTTGGCCGTTTCCCATTTCAATTCTGCAAGCTCATTATTCACCAAACGCCCTGTAAAATTTAATAATTCAGTTGGCAATGGTGCCGAACATGGCGATAAATATGTGACATAATTGTAGCAGTTTACTGCATTTGCGTTGCGGATATAAATTGTGCTGTTAAGTGCAGAACCCCAACCTGCCCAACCTAAATCGGCCGCAGTATACGTCGTGTTGCTACTCCAATTGATACCATCTGCAGAGTATTCTACACCTGCACAAGCTGCTGGCATACAGTTTGGGCTTTGAGGCGTCAAGGTAGCTGTTATTCCATTGCAAGTCACATTTGGAGCCGTAGGCAAATCGTTGACATTAAGTACAACTGGCACACGTGTTCCTTCACAATTAGCAGGATTCCCTGTTGATGGAGCTATATAATAAGTCGTGCTTGTACTCGGATTGACATAAGTCGAAATTGGACTACCTCCTATTGCTTGATCATACCAAACAAACGAATTTGCCGAAGGTGCAGATGTTATTTGTGATTCCAATATCGACAAATCATATCCATACAAATAACAAAAACTTGCGTTTAAAGGCGCAGTAGTGATAGCTGGAATAGGCAACACATTGACTGTTGCAGATCCAGATTTTTTTGGCGGACAAACGCCCAATGGAGGTGTAATAGATGAAATTGTCCAAATACCACCATCAGATACTGTAGTAGAAAAAGGACCAGCGCCTGTAACACTATTGATAGAAGTCGTGTTGACGCCATTGCTCAAATTAATATCAAAATTGCCAACCAAAGCAGCCGAAGAAGTAATTGTTAATGGAGCTGTTGCAGGTACACAATAATCGCCATTGCCACTTAAGGTCAATACATCACAAGATGGTATTACAAATGTAGCCGTTGCCGTTACATCAGAAGCAGAACAAGGTGCTACTGGATCTGGTTTGTAAATAGCTTTCAAAGTAATCAATGTTGGTCCTGCTTGAGAACATGTATCAGGCAGATTGACGGTAATCGTTGTACTTACCGGAGGAGGTGGGCATTGTGTACCAAAACTCAAAGTCGAACCATTCCAATCGCCACCAATGTTTGAAGCTTTTGGTGTGTAATTATTTAATGCTGTAGTGGTTGTTGTCCATGTATTGGCCGAAGTTCTATAGCGACCTACATTGGTACCGCCAGATAAAGAACCTCCAGAATTTGTCATTGAAGCTGCTGCTGGAATACTTACCGATTTTGCAGTGATATAATTGCCACATCCTGTTGCTGGTGCATCATTTGCGGTTACATCAGGTAATCCTTGTCCTCCACCCCAAAGTACGCCATCTATGAAATTGCCTGAACAATCAAAAAGGGTTACTTGCTCACCGCCATCTGTCAAATTCATGATATCAGAACTGACTGGACTTACTCCAGCACAGTTACACGTTTCAATATTTAAATCGGGTAAAACGCCTACTGAGCAAAATGTACCGCCACCACCAATTAAGTAATATCCGTTAGGTGCTAATTTTACACCTGCAGGAATTGTAGCCGTCCAATCGCCATCGGATAGTATCCAACCACCTAAATCGACAACGCCAGGACCAGCATTGTACAATTCGATCCACTCACCACTATTCGGGTTTGAACCATTGGGTGTACCAGCACAAGTACCAAGTTGAGGTCGAGGTGCAAATTCATTGATGAATACTTTCCCTGCTGCTGTTGTAGTTGGTGGTGTTGCACCGACAGTCGTTGTTGCTATACCCAATGAATTTCCTTGAGTATATGGATCGAAAGTATTGTTATAATCATATTTCAATTCGACTTGCCCATTGGTACAAACACCATTGATGTCTACATTAAATTGAACTGACGAACCAGCACATACTATACTTCCGCCAGCTGGCAAAAATGTAGGCATACCCGGACCAGATGTTACATATTGTGCACAAGCAGGATTTCCCAAACATGCATTCGGCACAGCCACTACAATTGGTGTTGGATTAATACAAGTTGTATTTGTCGTTGAAACTAACACTTGATAGTTTGGCAAGGTAGGATCTGCATCGTTATCTATAATTCCAGCAAAAGAGTTACCACTTTGAGGACCAGCAATGGTTGTAAATGGTCCAGCTGTTGTGGTTTGTATTTGTAAAGTATATTGAAGATTTGTTCCTGTAGCACCATTTAAGATTACACTACCTGGCAAAGAACAAGAAGCTGTAGGCGAACCCGCAAGCGGTTCTTCGCGCAATACAGTAAGTTTGTGGTACACATAACATTCTTTCGCTGTCGATGTTACATTGTTGGGTGTTAAAGCAGATGTACTACCCGGACATGTTGCACAATTGGTATTGGCATCGCCCCAAACAAATTCGTAATTGGTAGTTCCCAATGGTGGTGTTACGGTTGCTGATAATGTAGTGATACCAGTGGTAGCATTAAAAGATGTAATAGTAAAATTCACTGGACTTGCATTGTTTGTTTTGACATAAGAACCCAAATTACCAGTGGTTTGCGTTGCAGTTAGCGCCACATTTGTATAATTATTAATTTGATATTCAAATGTGATTGGTGTAGCTCCGCAAACTGTCATGTTTGTGATGGTTGATGCTACTGGTACTGCATTGATAGTTGCAGTCCAGGGTTGTACCGTATTGTCTATACCCGGTGTTGGATAATCTGCACTAGCCGTACTTGTAGCCACACCACATGGATCTGTACATCCTGTACAAGCTAGGTTACCTGCTTGTGACCAAGTAACTGTTGCTGCATTGTTGCCATCGGGCAAACGAGCATAAGAAGAATTACATCCAGATAAGTCGTTACAAATAACGCGACCATTGTATACAACATCTCCAACAGCAGGTATAGTTGCGCCAGCCAAAGGAGGACAAGTCGCAGTTCCTGCAAAGTTTACAGTCAATGCACCAGTGCCATAGTTGTTGCCATCACTATACATGATGGCGTCCATGATAGCACCAGTATCGTTCATAAGCACCACTCTATCGCCACTCAGCGAACCATTGTTGAAGCCACCCGTACCTACCAAACAGCCGCAACCACCATTGGCTACGATATCTGTATTTAAAAATAGCGTAGATACATAATTGCCAATTCCGTATCCAAATCCATCTGGGTTAAGTGTAAATAATGTGTTGAGAGATTTATAATCGCAAGTTGGACACATCATTTGAGATGCATCGCCCACAAGAAGGTACTGTCCAGCACCCAATATTAAACCCTGAGGGAAGGTAATTTGAACATTACCACCATTGGTTAAGCGCCAACAACTCATGTCTTGCGGTGTAGCACCTATGTTTTTAAATTCGATCCATTCGCCACCGCCTTCAAAATTTCCAGCATCGGATTCTAATTCGTTGATGACAACTTGCGCAAAAGAACAATAAGACAATACAATGCCTAATAAGGTCAAGAATACTTTTTTCATGAAATAAAATTTTAGTAGATTATTATTTTTACAAAAATCTATAAAAATTCGGATAAAGACAATTCTTTTTTATGATGAAATTGCTACGTTTTGTTGTTGATGTTTCGTGAGACACGAACCATGGCAAAGGGTTTATTCATTTTTTTAGCTTTGGTACGTATCCTCAAGTACTATACAAGGTAGTTGTTGATGTTTCGAGGGACACAAACCATGGCGAAAACATTACCAATTTTGGTGCATTTGTCGATATTGACTTCAAACAAGATTAGCTTGTATATTTATACCAAATAGCCAATAAATTTGTAAAAGACCCCAATTATGTTCTCAAATTATCTCAACAGTTGATGGTCAAAGTAACAGACATCGATGTAACTTGCAAACGTATACAATTGACAATGAAAGGTGTTTAAAAATCGTTGACTCTAACATGGCTATATCTACTAGCATATTAAAGCTAGAAGACAAGCTAACATTGATTATAAGAGCTAAACGTGAATGAAATTATAACAAATAGTACTTATCTTTGAAAAAAAATATTAAAATGACAAGTGCGGAATTAAAATTGAATATTTTTCGGACTATTGATAAATTGAAGAAAAGTCAATTAGATGAGTTGTCAGGTGTTATTAGCAACTACGTTCAAGGTCAACAAGGTTTGGATGATTGGGAAAAATTATCTGAAAGCGAAAAAAAATCTTTATTGAATGCAAAAGCTAGTATTAGAAAAAATGGCGGCACAAAACATTCAACAGTAATGAGCGAACTGCGAAAACGTCTCTCAAATGCATAAAGAGGTGTTTTGGTCCGATCAGGCCAAATTTGATATGCAGGAAATCACTGATTTTTTATTGATTAAGTGGAATATAAATGTAGTTGAAGATTTTTATACAAACATAGACGACTTCATTCATCATATTGGAAGAAACCCTCAGTCCTTTCCACTAATAAATCGGAAGGAAGGAATTCGAAAATGTGTTGTCTCTTGGCATAATTCAATCTATTATGTTGACGAATTAGAATTTATCGAGATACTTCGAATCTCAGATAATAGACAGAATCCTACGCTCTTTAGATTTTTATAAAATCAAAGCACTTTCGCCATTGATTACCTCTTATTGTGCATGAATGAGGATTCTTGAACAAGACTGAAGTGCAGAAATTAGAAACAAAATTAAAGGTCATGCGCTTCATTTCGCTACGCTCCATTCAGCGCATGACCTTTAATGAACTGCCTTAAACAGTTTACACAGTCTAATGGACACTACCGAAATAATGCCAAAAATCAATAACCCTTATCGAAATTTCGATAAGATGTATCGAAATTTCGATAGACGCTATTAAAACTTTGATAGAGTCTATCAAAACTTTGATAAGGTCTATTAATGTAATTGATAACTGGTATCAAAACTTTGATAACTTGTATCGAAATTTCGATAAGGTCTATCAAAACTTCGATAGCTTCTATTAAAACTTTGATAAGAGTTATCAATTTTTGATGGTTAAAATACTTTTTTCAGTATTTTTGGTATGAAATAATCTACTAATATGTCTTATGCTAACCTTACTATAGGTTTGGACGCATCCAAACGTCAAGACCTACTCAATCAAATTGCAGCC
>JBILCF010000041.1:0-17638 GCA_044353325.1 Chitinophagaceae bacterium
AAGCATGAAATCAGTTAGTGTTTCAATTAATAATCCTGGAGTCTATACAGTAAAGTGGTCTTTGACTATAAAAGGTATTACAAGGCGTTTTAGCTCTGAAGTGCAAACTCTTCGAGAAGGAAATGAATTAACTATTTTTACTCTTTTCACAATAAACAGAAACGATTGGAATATTGGAGGACAAAGCTTTACATTGGGAGACTTTGTATCGATAAAACTCAGCACATCAGTTCTCCGACAATAATTATAACCTGTTAAATCTAATCACATATTTAGAGTTATTATATTTTTAAACATTTCAATTTACTAAAACTTATAATACTATACTATACATTACCGTATCATAGAATATAATTTTTTATTTCTTCATTAAATTTATGAATAAAAAAACTTGTATTCATATAAGAAAATTTTATCCCATCTATAATATTCAATTGAGTATGAACATAATTCCATTTCCTCCAAACTTCATTATTGGGTTTCCTATTTTTATCTTACTTTAGTCGTTTAATTCATAATAATTCAAATTCATGAAAAAAATCATTCTATCGCTTTTTTTGCTTGGTCAAATGACTCTAACTGGATACAGTCAAGCTAAGCTAATCGAAAAAATCACTAAATCTCATGGCGAAGTCGTCATACCCTATGAGAAATATCAGTTCCCTAATGGGTTAACTTTAGTGGTACACGAAGATCATAGTGACCCTATTGTACATGTGGATGTGACTTACCATGTTGGTTCTGCTCGAGAAGAAATTGGGAAATCAGGGTTTGCACATTTTTTTGAACACATGATGTTTCAAGGAAGTGACAATGTAGGTGACGAGCAACATTTTAAAATCATCACAGAAGCAGGTGGTACGTTAAATGGCACAACAAACAGAGATAGAACTAATTATTTTGAAACCGTACCAAGTAATCAACTCGAAAAAATGCTATGGTTAGAAGCTGATCGTATGGGCTTTTTATTAGATGCTGTGACACAGAAAAAGTTCGAGGTCCAACGTTCAACCGTAAAAAACGAACGTGGACAGAATTATGATAATAGACCTTATGGGTTAGTGCAAGAAACATTAGCTAAAAACATTTATCCATACGGGCATCCATATTCATGGTTGACTATAGGTTATATTAAAGATTTAGATGGTGTAAATGTACAAGATTTAAAAAACTTTTTTCTTCGTTGGTACGGACCTAACAATGCTGTTGTTACAGTAGGTGGTGATGTAAAAACTAAAGATGTCATTCGCTTGGTTGATAAATATTTTGGCAAAATACCAAAATGCCCAAAAGTAGAGAAAACAATATTACCAGCGCCAGTATTGACAACAGACAGATATGTAAGCATGGTAGATAATTACGCAAAATCACCAATGCTAGTCTGTGCCTTACCTGGTGTACCTGCTTATCATAGTGACGAAGCGGCACTAGATTGTTTAGCTGAAATAATAGGCGGCGACAATAATTCTATTTTATATAAACGTCTTGTCAAGACACAAAAAGCTGTAAATGCTAGCGCTTCAAACCCAACTGATGAACTTTCTGGTACATTTCAATTCAATGTGATATCAAAACAAGGTACATTACTTGCTGATATGGAAAAAGAAATCAGAAATGCGATTGCGGAATTTGAACAAGTGGGCGTTACAGAAGATGCCCTTGCCAAATTTAAATTATCGCGCGAAGCTGGTACTATTTATGGCTTAGAAAGCGTAAGTGGCAAAGTAAGTCAACTTGCAGCTTTTCAAACATTTACAGGCAATGCCAATTATATCAAAAAAGAAATCAAACGCTACAATGATTTGAACAAAGAAGATGTAATGCGAGTATATAATCAATACCTTAAAGGAAAGCCAATGGTTATTTTGAGCGTATTGACCAAAGGTAACGAAAACTTAAAAGCAGCAGAAGATAATTACACAGTAACAGAAACCAACTATAATGCACCAGATTATGGTTACAAAGGATTAAAGTATACCAAAGCGAAAGATAATTTTGACAGAAGCAAAACGCCATTAGCTACTGCAAATCCAAGTATAAAAATACCAGCTTATCAAAAAATTGAATTAGATGGTATGAAAATGCTCACAGTAAAATCTGACGAAACACCAACTGTTGTTATTTCTATCGGATTAAAAGGCGGTCGCTTAATTGAGCAAAAAGATTTAAGCAAAGTTGGCTTAGCAAATATTTTTACATCAATGATGGAAGAAGATACTCGTCAACATTCATCAGAAGAAATGACTGTCATGCTAGACAAACTAGGTAGTAGTATTTCCATTGGAACTAACTTTGACGAAACATCAATTACAATTCGATGTTTGAAGAAAAACCTAAACGCAACATTAGATTTACTTGAAGAGCGTTTATTCGAACCTCGCTTTAAACAAGATGTGTTTGATCGTATTAAAAGTCAAACTATAGATGGAATCAAAAACTCAAAAACAAGAGCAGCCAATGTAGCAAGTGTAGCTTATGCAAAACTCAATTATGGTGAAAATCATATTTTAGGTCTTCCTTCAAATGGCACTTTAACTTCGGTAGAGTCTTTAACACTTACCGATGTGGAAGAGTATTATAAAAACTATATTTCACGAGAAGGATTAAAAGCAGTCGTTGTTGGCGACATCAATGAAGCAGAATCAATGGCCATCTTAAACCGTTTAACAAAATTACCAAAGAAAAAAATTGATTTACCATCTTTCCCACAACCACAAACAAACATTGCTCCTAAGACAATTTACATTGTAAACATTCCTAAAGCGGCTCAAACAGAATTCCGAATTGGTTATATCACAGGCTTGAAGTATACAGCTATTGGCGAATATTACAAATGTGGGTTAATGAATTTCCCACTAGGTGGTGCATTTAACTGCAGAATCAATTTAAACTTGCGTGAAGATAAAGGCTGGACTTATGGAGCGCGTGCAAATTTTAGTGGAAACGAATACACGGGTTCTTATTTATTTTCTTCGGGTATAAAAACACCAGTAACTGATAGCGCTTTAGTCGAAGTGATGAAAGAAATTGAAAATTTTGCTGCACAAGGGATTACACCTTCTGAATTATCATTTATGAAAAATGCAGTTGGACAAAGTGATGCACGCAAATATGAAACTGGTTTCCAAAAAGCTGGTTTCTTGGGCAATATTTTAGATTACAATTTATCTTCTAACTACGTAGATCAACAAAATTGGATTTTGAATAATATTGACAAAAACGAAATCAATGCCCTTGCTAAAAAATGGCTACAAACCGAAAAAATGAGTATTGTTATGGCTGGTGATAAAGATATTATAGGACCAAAATTGGAAAAATTAGGTTACACAATTGTTGAGGTAGATGCCGACGGCAATAAAAAATAACACTATAATTTTAAATGAAAAGCGTCATGAAATTCATGGCGCTTTTTTATTTTAAAAAAACTGACAAGTTCAATACAAATTAAATTACAATTAAAACCGACTGTTAGTATTTCAATACAAAATGTTGCTTGACTTTAAACTCTTGTTGAAACAATACTATTCCAAAATAAAATAAATCAATAGACAAGGTTACTTTATCATGATTCCGAATGGTATCCCAAGCTTCTTTCATGCCTTCACTCCAATGTATATCATCGAATATTAGCATTGAATTGTTATGTAGAAAAGGTAATGATTTTAAAAAATAATCAATCGTTGGTTCCTGCCGATGATTCCCGTCAATAAAAATTAAATCTACTGATTTAATATCGTTGAGTACCGCTTGAAAAGTATGATCAAAATTACCAAGTACTTGCTTGACATGCGTAAAGTTCATCTGTTCAAAATTGGCTTTTGCCACATTGGCGACTTCTTTACTACCTTCAAGTGTTACCAAATTAGCATTGGCATTGGCGGCTGCCATATACGATGTACCTATGCCCAATGATGTCCCTAATTCTATGATTGAGGTATATTTATATGTATTTACGATTCGAAATAATAGCTTACCGAATTTTTCATTTCGCCCAGCTGTACGAGCTATATCATTTACTTTTCGTTGTTTGAAATTATGCACCAAAGATCCTGCACCAAAATCTTCTATATTTAAAATTGTATGATTAGCATACAACTTATTTCTTAAGACTTGTATATCATCAAAAGCATAATAGTGGCGATCATCTTGTAAAATTGAATGGATAAAATCATATACAAATGGCGAATGAATGCCATGTGCTGACTTAGCCTTCAGAACGTACTGAATATATTCTTTGATGAGAAAAAAATGATTCATCATAACTTAGTCATCAGAGAGCATACGATCATACACTTCAAATGTATAATCATATTGATTTTTTTCGTCTTTGATATGATATTCTGACTGAACAAGTTTCCATTCTTCCATATTTAATACTGGAAAAAAAGCAGTGCCATGCTCAAGAGACACATGCACTCGAGTATAATAAATTCTATTGACCCAAGATATAGTTTGCTGATAAATTGTATCGCCACCTATGATAAATATCTCATCATCTTTTGTTCTGCAATATTGGATTGCTTCTTCTATAGAGTGCTTTATAACTATACCTTCATGATGAAATGCTGTATCTCTAGTGATTACAATATTTTCTCTGTTGGGTAAGGGTCGTCCAATTGACTCAAATGTTTTTCGCCCCATTATGATAGGATGACCAGACGTTAAATTTTTAAAATATTTTAAATCCGCAGGTAAATGCCACGGCAATTGATTGTCAATTCCAATAACATTATTTTCGGATACCGCTACTATAATGGATAATTTCATTTAAATATTTAATGTTTGACCATGGTTAAAATTGTTGCTAATCCGACTAAAGGCTCATCAGTTTCATCTAAGATTTCGACCAACCATTTTACTATCCCTTTTGGAATATCATTTTCATCCCGAGTATCACTTGGTACTTTTTCTTTGCAAGTAAATCGAACAAATACATTTGTACCTGGGTAAACAGGTTTGGTAAATCTCATTTCATCTATACCATAGTTCAACAAAACAGGATTCATATCGTAACTGTCTACAAACAATCCTGCAGCTACGCTCATGATAAAATATCCGTGAGCAACCTGATGAGTAAACATTGTGCCTTCAAAATTGGTATCTTTCATGTGGGCATAAAAATGATCCCCACTCAAATCGGCAAACTTGTCAATATCTTCACTTGTAATCAATCGTTTTTCAGTGATGATTTGATCCCCAATATTTAATTCATTAAATGTTTTTTTGAATGGATGTATATCATCTGTATTTCCTTTTCCTCCTTGTTGGTATACATTTGTAATGGCTGAAATCATCGTTGGCGAACCTTGAATGGCAGTGCGTTGCAAGTAATGCATCACGCCACGCATACCACCCATTTCCTCTCCTCCACCAGCACGACCAGGTCCACCATGAATTAACATTGGCATTGGAGAACCGTGTCCAGTACTTTCTTTTGCACTTTCATTATTGATAATCATTATACGACCATGCATATTTGATGCTCCAATAGTAAAATGACGTGCGACTTTTGTATCAGCAGTTGCAATACTACAAACAAGCGAACCTTTCCCCATTTTAGCTAATTCAATTGCATCATCTAAATCATTGTAAGGAATTATAGTCGATACAGGACCAAATGCTTCAATTTCATGACAAGCTAATTTTTCAAATGGATTATCATTAAAGAAAACAATTGGACTCATAAAAGCACCTTTGTTTTTATCAGCGCCTTTCACTTGATAATTATCCAAATCACCAATTACAATTTCTTGAGTTTTCATCAATTCTTGCACTTTTTCCATCACATCATTGCGTTGACTTATACCAGCTAAAGGTCCCATACGAACGCCTTCTACAGAAGGATCTCCTATGGTAGTTGACATGATTCGCTTGCCAAGAGCAATTTTGACATCTTCAACCATATTTAGGGGAACAATGATTCTGCGAATAGCAGTACACTTTTGACCAGCTTTTGTAGTGATTTCACGAGCCACTTCTTTAATAAATAAATCAAACTCTGGCATTTGGGTTGTGACATCATGCCCTAATACAGAACAGTTTAATGAATCAGCTTCCATATTAAAATGCACAGCTTCTTCTACCAATCGAGGATGCGCTTTCAGCTTTTTTCCAGTTTCAGCACTTCCAGTAAACGTGACTACATCTTGATTTTTTACAAAATCTAAAATACCTCTTGCACTACCGCAAATCAACTGCAATGAACCTTCTGGAAGAATATTTGAAGCAATAATTTCTTTAAAAACCGCTTCTGTCAGATATGATGTGATAGTTGCAGGTTTAACAATAGCGGGAACACCTGCCAATAAATTAACAGCTATTTTCTCCAACATACCCCATACAGGAAAATTGAAGGCATTGATATGAATAGCAACACCTTCTAAAGGTGTCATGATATGATGACCAATAAAAGTGTTGTTTTTGGATAATTTTATCGCCGATCCATCAACATAATATTTTTCATCTTGAAAGTTTTTTCGAAGACTAGCATTCGTAAACAAATTACCTATACCGCCCTCAATGTCTACCCAAGAATCAACACGCGTTGCCCCTGTTAGAGCACTTATTTTATAAAAAGCTTCCTTCTTGGTCATAAGATGCATGGCCAAAGCTTTAAGCATTCTACCCCGCTCATGAAAAGTCATTTTTCGTAAGGCTCGTCCTCCTTTGCTACGAGCATATTTCATCATCGCATCAAAATCAAGTCCATTTGAACCTGCAGTATAAATAGCATCTCCTGTTATCGCATTGAACAATGTTTCTGAAGCAGAAGTGCCTGCAACCCATTTTCCCTCGGCGTAATTCTCTAATGCGATCAATGACATAATATATAGATTTTGGCCAAAGATAAAATTTCATCTTGAGAATATAAGGTTAAAAACTAATAGATTCAAAAGATGTTGATAAATCTGCTGAAGTATCTCTGTTTATATGTAAATAAAAACATCTAGCCAAAACTAAACAAGCTACAACATAACTTCTAAATAGTTTATGATATACATCAAGCCAGCATGTGATTTTCATCATGTATTATCTTGAATTTCAATCGGAAATTTGCATTGTAAAAGAGGGAAAAAAGTAAATAATCTCTGAACATAAAAACCTATGATACATGAAAACAACATTTAAAACACAATAAAAAAAACAGCTCTTTCATTAACATTATCATTAGGATGCTTCTTAGTAGGAGCACAAACAGGTGGTGCTGATTTTCAAACCGGTCCAACAATGATGCGGGGGAAAATATTTCCTACTGCAACTTGTTTAGACAATGGTAAAGTGATTACATTTTCAGGTCGAGAAACAAATTTCATTTCATATGCTTTTCTGATTTATGTTATAGGATAAGCTAGGTAGAACTTTAATTCAAGAAAATAAGCAAGCTACAATTTCTGGTATTCAAAAATGGTCTATGAATACTAGTTCATTAGGAGCTGGTATGTATATATTATCTGTTTCAAATCAAAATAAAGCCGAAACATCCTCCGTTTTGATATCAAAATAGTCAAATTTGTTTTATAGTTAGCTCCAGTACCGAATCGAAAGAGGGCGTACTGGAGTATTTTTTTTGAGAAATAAATGCATTGGAGTGAGCATAAGCAAATAAGAAATGATATTTTCGCACTTAAATTCAGATTTTCGTCATGAACAAGGAAATAGTTGTTAGCGGTATTCGATCAACCGGTTTTTTACATTTAGGTAATTACTTTGGAGCTATAAAAAATTACATTGAAATGCAATCACAATTTAATTGCTATTTCTTTGTTGCTGACTATCATTCATTAACAACACACCCTGACCCAAAACTTCTGAAACCTAATGTTTATAGAGTGTTAGCTGAAAATATTGCTTGTGGACTAGACCCTGAAAAAGTTGCTTTATATGTTCAAAGTGATATACCTGAAATTCCAGAATTATACCTAATGCTCAATATGCTAGCTTACAAAGGTGAGTTAGAGAAAACTGCTTCATTTAAAGATAAGGCTCGTAGTCAGCCTGAGAATATAAATGCCGGACTACTAACCTATCCTACCTTAATGTCGGCAGATATACTCATCCATAAAGCCGTAAAAGTTCCCGTAGGCAAGGATCAAGAACAACATCTTGAAATGGCAAGAAATTTTGCACAGCGCTTTAATCATAGATATGGGGATACATTTCCTGAACCATTTCCATTTAATTTCGGACAAGAATTGGTCAAAATTCCGAGTTTAGATGGTAGCGGCAAAATGAGTAAAAGTGAAAATGAAAATGCAACAATTTATTTGGCCGATGATGATGCTTTGATTTTAAAAAAAGTCATGAAAGCCAAAACTGACCAAGGTCCAACTAAACCCAATTCAGCTAAACCAGACTATATTGAAAATTTATTTTTGTTGATGAGACTTGTCAGTACAACAGACACAATTGCTAAATTTGAAACTGACTACAACAATTGTTGTATACGTTACGGCGATATGAAAAAACAATTGGGCGAAGACATGGTCAAATTTATACAACCCATTCGTGAAAAGACCATAGAATTGCAACGCGATGAAGTTCATTTGCAAAAATTAATGAAAATGGGTAAAGAAAAAGCTAGAGAAAGTGCTTCTAAAACACTTGAAGAAGCACGTAAAAAAATGGGCATTGATTTTTATTGTTAATGCATTCTAATATTCCAACTTAAACATATAATTTAGCAGACTTGTCTCAATATATTACAACTACCCATGCCAAAGAAAAAACAAATAAAACACATTGCTATAGCAGGTAACATAGGTGCTGGCAAAACAACATTAACCACTGTTTTGGCTAAACATTTCAATTGGTCTCCTCATTATGAGGATGTAGAAAACAATCCATATTTAAATGATTTTTACAACGATATGCAACGCTGGAGTTTTAATCTTCAAATTTATTTCTTAAACAGCCGAATAAAACAATTAGTCGAAATACAAAAGGGAAGTCAAGTTGTCATTCAGGACAGAACAATATATGAAGATGCATGTATATTCGCACCCAACCTGCATGAAATGGGTTTGATGGCCAAGCGAGATTTCGAAAACTATCAGCAATTTTTTGAAACGCTAAAAGAACTTGTAAATCCTCCTGACTTGCTTATATATTTAAAAGCGAGTGTACCAACCTTGGTAGGGCAAATACAAAAGCGAGGTCGTGAATATGAAGAAAATATTCGATTGGATTACCTCAAACGTTTGAATGAATACTACAATAATTGGATTTATAATTATAAAGATGGGAAAGTGCTTATTGTAGATATTGATAAACTAAATTATGCTGACAACAAAGACGATTTGGCGCAAGTCGTCAGCATGATTAATGCAGAAGTAAACGGTTTATTTTAATTTAGCATTTCCTTAAACAATTTTTCTTTCATCTTTTTCGTTTGAAGTCAAACAACCTTTCAAATGAACAAGCTCTTCTTAATGTTATTTGGATTAATTCCCATATTCGGTTATAGCAAACCAATCGAAGCCACACTCATAGAAGCCCTCAAAGCAAACCAAATACAACTGACTGCAACGGGTAATACTATAGATCAAAATCCAAGCAAATCAAACCATTACGGAAAGTGTTTGAAATTAAAGTTGAAAAACGTAACATCACATTCAATACACATAACTATAGAAAAGGCATATCATCTTACAAGTATCGAAGTTCGCTTGCAAGATTTGATTACAAGTGAAACTATGATAGTTACATTAAGTCCAAACCAAACAAAAGATGTTTTAATCAATGCATTTTGCGGCGAAAAAAGCAATGCATCTCCTGATGAAAAAGATACATTTAAATTAAGTTACAAGCACAGCGGCTCTATTGCTAAACTAACAGAAATGCTTGAAAAAAATCAATTATTTGGCAATACTGGTCAACAAGCTATATGGTGTTTTACAGACAATAATCCATTAGATCAAATTTATGATACATATGCACAAATTGCGCTTGAAGACAAATTGGTTGCTTTTATTGCTGCAGAAAAAAACATCCCTGTACCTAAGCGAACTGAATCGTATACAAAACGCCAATTAAGATACCCCATAGAACTTGATGGAAGTTATTCGCAATACATAGATCGCCCAACCGCAATTGGATTTTATATCACTGACAGCTCAAATAAAATCATAACGACTATTATTGAAGATGATACTGAAACTAGGACAGGAACAGCTAAATATAGTTATATCTATCGTGGACAATTTGTAACAGGTAAATACTACTTTAAAATGAAACTCAATAATGAATGGAAAACAGTTAAAGAAATTACTGTCGGTGAAATTCAATCAGCAGAATAAAAAATCTTGAGACCCACAAATTGGTTTAATCCTTAAAAGAAAAAACTTATCCTGTATTAAATAAAAAAAGCGGATTCATTGAATGAACTCCGCTTTTTTTATATTTTTTTTACAAAGGATTATCTTCCTGAGAAAGCTTTTTTAACAGGGTATAACTTGTAAGTGAATGAGAATGTATTTAAGATATACCAATCTTTATTTCCAGAATCTCCACGTTGTGTGTTTGCCATTACTGAAGTGTTTTCATAACCTTTTAATTCATCAGTACGGTAAGCTAACTCAGATGCTAAAAATCCTTTTTCAGACGTCAATTTTGCTGGATCAGCATAAGAACCACTTACATCATCTAAATAATCAGTAAATGTTTTGCGTACACCCAATTCTATAGCTAAAGTGATTCGCTTTGCTGGTTGATATTTCAAACCTACTGACATCGGAATTGCAAGTTGTGTTAAACGATATCTTGGGTTTGAATTAAAGGAAGATGATTGACCTTCTGTATTTAAAGGTTGTAATGCTACCCAATTACCTTGATACAAAGCTTTGGGATTGTAATGAAAAATATTTAACCCTGCTGTCATGTATGGAGTAAAGTTAAAATATTTTTTATCACGTTTGTTTGATGGGTTATAAGTATCAAAAGGCAAAGCACTTAACTCCATTTGAGCACCATACTCAACAATAAAAGATCTAAAGCTCAAATTTCTCAAGATATGACTTTGTACACGTGAGTCAGCATCATTTCCACTGATTCGTGCATAATTAAAAAATCCTCTTACAGCGAACATCGGAGTAATGTTAGTACGAACAAAAACACCAGTTGCAAAACCAGGATTTTGATAGCTATAATCTTTGGCTTGTAAATCACCAAGGTAACTG
The DNA here is from genome assembly GCA_044353325.1 of Chitinophagaceae bacterium. Taxonomy (GTDB): domain Bacteria; phylum Bacteroidota; class Bacteroidia; order Chitinophagales; family Chitinophagaceae; genus OLB11. The sequence continues at coordinate 11,175 of JBILCF010000041.1, forward strand.
CTGAAGCCTAAATTATAACCAATTTCGTTGCTTCTTTGAGCAAATGAAGCTGATGCGATTGCCGCAAGTGCTAGCGTTAAAATACTTTTTTTCATATTGAATTATGTTTTCGTTTTTTTATCTTAGAGTGTAAATATAATAAAAAATTTAAATTTCCTATACATTAAACCTAAAATGCATAATATCTCCATCTTTTACAATATACTCCTTCCCTTCTATACGTAATTTTCCTGCTTCTCGGCATGCAGCTTCAGAGCCATAATTAACAAAATCATCATATGCAATGACTTCTGCCTTGATAAAACCCTTTTCAAAGTCTGTGTGAATTACACTTGCTGCTTGAGGGGCTTTCCAGCCTGTATGTATTGTCCAGGCCCTAACCTCTTGCACTCCGGCAGTAAAATATGTAATTAAATCAAGTAAAGTGTATGCTGAACGAATTAATCGATTCAGGCCTGGTTCAGTTAATTTATATTCTTCCAAAAATAATTGTTTGTCTTCTTCATTATCCATTTCTGAAATTTGAGCTTCAATGCTATTGTTCATCACAATTACCTGACTTCCCTCAATTGTAGCATAATCAACCAATGCTTTTGAAAACTGATTCCCATTGTGAATGCTTGCTTCATCAACATTTGCTACATATAAGACAGGTTTATCAGACAATAAAAACAAATCGTATATAGCTTCTTTGTCCTCTTTACTCAATTGAAGGGAACGAACATTCTTACCTTGCTCCAAACAATTTTTACATTGTAACAAAACCTCCAAATCTGCTTTTGCTTTTGGATCATTTTTTGCCATTTTCTCACATCGTTGAATTTTCTTTTCAACGCTTTCCAAATCTTTCAATTGCAATTCTGTGTCAATAATCTCTTTGTCACTTATAGGATTGATAGCCCCTTCTTCACGAAGTATATTTTCATCTTCAAAGCAACGAACCACATGTACAATTGCATCTACCTCACGTATATTAGCTAAAAACTTATTGCCTAATCCTTCCCCTTTACTTGCACCTTTGACTAAACCTGCAATATCCACAAATTCTATTGTTGTAGGTTGAGTTCTATTGGGTTGAACCAATTCAGTAAGTTTATCCATGCGACTATCTGGAACATCAACTTGTCCCACATTTGGATCAATCGTACAAAATCTATAATTTGAAGCTTGAGCTTTTGCATTGTTACTGACTGCGTTAAAAAGGGTTGATTTTCCTACATTTGGAAGACCAACTATACCTACTTGTAATGCCATATATGTTTTTTAGGGCGTAAAGGTAATATTATCCTTGTTTTATATCATAAAATATCTACCAGCATCGATTATTTATTCACTCCAAAACTTATAATCCAATTTTATTTAAATTATCATCTCACTTATGGCTAACGAATCAAGGTTATATCTCCTTTTCGGATAATAACTTCGCCAGATGTCAGGCACTTAAACTTAAGAAAGTAATAATAAGTACCAACATCGCATACTGAACCTTTATATTTCCCATCCCATCTGTCGTAAAAATGCTGAGCTTGAAATACAGAATTTCCGTATCTGTTCATAACAATAAAAGAAAGCAACTCTATGTCAGTATCCAAGGCATTTAAAAATGTAAACTCATCATTTTTAGTGTCATCATTTGGTGTGAAAGCATTCGGAATAAACAGCTCATCACAACATGGAGTCCCCTTGATTGTAATGACATTAGTAGTCTGACATTCATTTTCATCGGTGGTAGTGATTGTGTAAACACCTCTACCCATATTAGAAAAAGTTCCTGTAGTTGAAATCTGACCACCTGGCATTATACTATACGAATAAGGTGGTTCTCCACCAGTTGCTTGTACAACAATTTCTCCAATATTAGCATTTGCGCAGCTACCATTTGCATTGAACTTTAAGTTAGCAATCACAGGATTTGAAGGCAAAATTGAAACTAATGTACTAATACTGCAACTATTTGCATCAGTTACTATTATGGTATAACTTCCGATAGGCAAGTTTGAAAAAAGACCTGTACTTGATGTAATTCCAGAAGGTAACAATTGAAAATTAAATGGAGCTAAACCATTAATGAGTGTCACCTTAATATCATTATTTTTTTTACAGTTCTGCGAGATAATTTCTACTAAGTTGATTATTGGAGAATTAGGTTCTATTAAACTTACCGAGCTTGTAGCTGTACACCCATTTCCATCTACCACTTGCATGGTATAAACACCCGAAATGAGGGATCCGAAATTACTTCCTGCCTGCAAGCCACCACCATTTATACTATATAGATATGTTTGAGTACCACCACTAGCCGTAATATTCAAACTGCCATCATTGCCCGGTATACAAGTTGGTTGTACTGCTACAATTGATGTAATCGTGAGCGGATTTGGTTCCGTAATCGTGATTATCGTTGTGCTCGTACAACCATTAATATCCGTGGCCGTAATCGTATATGAATTCGGTGCTAAACCCATGAAGCCACCACTTGTATTTGACTGATTCGTGGGTTGGAGTGTATACGTTATCTGCCCGGTTCCACCACTCGCTGTCGTGGTAATACTTCCATTGCTTGCGTTGTTACAAGTTACGTTCGTTGAACTCGCTGTGGCCCATTGCACTGCAGTGGGTGCTGTGATGCTCAGTGTCGTTGTGATTGTACAGCCATTGATATCACTTGCTGTAATCGTGTAAGTATTGGCACCTAAACTACTATAGTTCCCGCTGGTATTACTTTGGTTAGTTGGTTGGAGTGTATACGTTAGCTGTCCGCTTCCTCCACTCGCAGTCGCAGTGATTGTTCCATCATTGCCTCCATTGCAATTGATATTCGTTGCACTTGTTATTGTCCATTGGAGTTGTGTTGGCTCACTTACGATTAAAATAGTTTGTACACTACAACCTGCTATATCTGTTGCAGTAACTGTATAGCTATTGGCATTTAAATTACTAAAGCTTCCTGTGATGTTCGTTTGATTCGTTGGTTGTAAATTGTAGGTAATCTGTCCTTGACCGCCAGTTGCTGTTGAGCTTATACTGCCATTGTTACCACCATTGCAACTTACATTCGTAGCTATTGCTACACTAAATATTGGTGCGTTTGGCGCTGAAATACTTTGCACTGATGTAACTGTACAACCGTTGGCATCACTCACTGTAATTGTATAGGTGCCGGAGCCGAGGTTGGCAAACACATTACTGCTTTGCAATGCACTCCCATTGTTGCTATATTGATATGCTAATGTACCACCCGAGGCATTTACTGTGATAGATCCATTATTTCCTGGGCTACAATTTGGATTCGTAGTTGACAACGAATTGATAAGTAAGGATGTTGGCTGTGAAATGATTACAACACTTGTTGCAGTACAACCATTAAAATCAGAAACACAAACAGTATAAGTGCCAGAAGAAATATTGTTAAAAATATTTGAAGTTTGTGTCGTTACACAATTATTAATACTATATTGATAAGGTTGTGCTCCATTAATAACTGAGCTTATAATAATAGTTCCATTAGTTAGTCCATTGCAAGTCACATTGGTGGCACTTATGCTTGAAATAGCTGGATTAGATGAAGCTATAAGGGAGATAACTGTATCTTTTACACATCCGTTCTGCGAAATCGTACAAGTATAGGTACCTGCTGTCAAGCTTGTTGCAATGTTTACATTTCCTGTATTGGCATTAGCTGACCAGGTATATGTGCTACTTCCTGATGAAGTAACATTAATGGTTATTGAACCAGTATTACCACAACTTGGTTGAACCACCGTTGCAGTAAAAGTAATATTTACTGGAGTTGCACAAATTCCATTACAATTTGCTATTGTAGGAACGTTATTTGTACTCCATGTAATTGAACCGTCCTGTACTCTTTTAATAGTTTGACCAGCCGATGGCACCTGACCTGCATAATCTATAACTCCTGACATAGCAGCAGAGTTAGCAGCAGCCAAAGGAGCTGTAGCCCCACATGCATTAGTAGGTAAACAAGCTGGGCCGCCTCCAGTAAATGCACTATTTGTTGAAAGTGAGGCGGCGGAATTTGCATTGAAAGTCCAATAAACAGCGTCTACTGGAGTTCCTATAGGGTTATAAAGCGCTATCCAACCACTTGTATTTTCGAGAAACCAACGAGTAGATGGACCGCAAATTAGTCCCTGTCCTAAAAGTGCAGGAATGGATATCATTGAACCTGATGCAGCACCACCAACAGTTAAAAAACTTAATGGTGGTATTTTGGTTCCTGAGGGAAAGCAAAATACTCCTGCATTTGTGCTACTTGTTTTTCCTCCTAAAAGAAAGCAACTAATATCTGCTGTATCACAAGGGCTAGCATTATATAATTCTACCCACTCATTACCGCAAGCTACGTTGCTCGTGTTATACAAGGATTGAATGCAGGCATCCAAATCCCCTCCAGATGGTCGAGGCATTACCTCATTTATCAGTACCTGGGAGAATCCTTTCAGGCTTACCATCATAATCACGAACACTTGAATTAGCTTATACATTATATCCAATTAGATTTTAGTTAATTATTTTTTGATACTTAATATTCAAACCATTTACAATTTTGAGCAAATAAACAGATTTAGGATAATTCGCAATATGAATTGATTCAGTGTTGGATTGAGAATGAACTATTCGCCCATTAATATCTAGCAGTGATATTTGAACACGTTTACTTTGATCAATTCCTAAAAACTTTACCATTTCTTCATCGACAATTATCTTAGGATTAAATTGAGCAGAGGTAACAATTTCTATGAGTTTTGAATAGGAAGACTTCCCATCAATGTCTGTTTGTTTAAGTCTGTAATAGTTTTTAGGTACTGTTAGATTTTTATCTGTAAAATTATACTCTGCACCTAGTCCATTTGTGCTTTTTGAGGACAAAGACGCAATTTTAGTAAAGTCATACCCATTCGTACTTTTTTCTAAATCAAAAAAAGAATTATTTGTTTCTAATGCTGTTTTCCAGATTATTTCATTCTCTGTTGTTGTATTCCAACCCTTGAAATAAACAAGTTCGATTGGTAATGGGTTAAAACTTCCAAGATTTCCGGTTATATAAAATGAGCTTTCGACGCCACCATTTCCGTCCACAACCAAATAATAGATCTGACCAGCATTTGCATTAAAGCAATGTTGCTGACAAAGCTGACTTCCAGAGGTAGTAGCATATATGCCAGAAGTAGTTGGACATGAAACTAAATTCCATCTTGGATCATTGCCAGCAGGATTGGGAAATGGTCCTGTATAAGTACATGGGTCATTGTCAGCGTCAGTATTAGCATCGGTTACTACTATAGTTTGCATATTGAACACAGCACCTGATATAAGAATACATATATTTCCAGTCACACTAGGACTAAATTTTATCCAAACATCATTGTTGTTGTTTCCATTCCAACTGCAAATACTTCCGCCTATTGTACCAAAATTAGTACCTCCTGTAAGACTACCCGGCATTAATGCACTAGGTGCTTTACCCATAGTGCTCGCGCAAATTGGACCACCCTGCCATAAAACAGGCGTAGAGCAAGTTTCTCCATCGCTTGACTTGTCGACCACAGTCGGATTACCAAATTCCAACGTAACCGAATTAACACAAGGAGCAGATATAGTAGATTCAAATGCGTATATAGTCCAGGTTCCATCTGCATTTTCTCCATTGAAAACTGATGACATATCTAATGTTGAATTGGCTGCAAATGCTCCATAATTGCCCGAACTAGTGATGTTAGTAGTAGCAGTAGTACTTAAATTGGAAGAATTTGGCTCATTGAGACAAGCTCCATCTCTCATTGATAAATTAACCAAACCAGAAAAGGATGTTCCTAAACCCGATCCACTGTATATTCTCATACAAGTTCCTGAAGGTGATTTAATGTACAAGGCAACATCTCTTAAATTGGAGCCGCAGGCTGCGTTAAACTGAAGATCAACCTTGGATAATGCATGTGTTGGAGTTAATGTTCCTACACCTGAAACATTGAACTGAATGTTAGATTTATTTCCAGGCGAGGCACAGCTAGAATAATTTGTTGAACCAGCGTCGAGGTCGACCGGGACTCCAGAATTGGCTGGGAATATTTGTCCTTTGAGAGTTATGCCGAATAATACAGTAGTAAGTAATAATAGTGTTAGCTTTATCACGTTAAATAATTAAATGATCCAAAGTAGTTTAATCGTACTATTTAACAACTCTCCTTATATGGTGAAATTTAAAATGAATTTATCTAACCATTATGGTTACCTACATTTTATTATTGATTTTTAATTTATTATATATATATATTATTTTAATTTATTAATCCTGCTTTTATCGCAAAATCAATTAATCCTTCTTTACTACGTATTCCAAGTTTCGATTCTATATTCTTTTTATGTGTAATAACAGTATCCCTGCTTATAAATAAATGCATGCCAATTTCAGAATAGCTTTTTTGAATTTGCTTTAAAACATC
>JBILCF010000042.1:0-17582 GCA_044353325.1 Chitinophagaceae bacterium
TTGGTTAACTATGTGTAAAATTAATATAACCATGAAAAGATATTTATTCATTTTACTCATTCTCATCAGTTCAAACCTATTTGGACAAACTACATTTAACACAGTATACACGACAAATTCACCATACTTTTTTGCATCTGGTGGTGGCTATGTGACTTTTAGTATTCAGAATACAAATGCTTATCCTGTTAGTTTAACTGATTTGTCAATTTTTCAATTACCGGAGTATAAAAATAATATTTATAAACTTTGGTATAGCGCAACATCTTTAAATGGTACTGGGTATCCAATAGCAGCGCCAACTTGGAATTTGATTGCAGAGTCAACTACTGAAATTACCACTACAACTCAAGCTTATGTTAACCCTTTTAAATGTATTGGTTTTGTTATACCTGCAAATACGACTTATCGGTTTGCAATTGAAGGCAGTATGGGTATCATGTTCAGAGCATCAGGCGTTAATGGCGCTACAACGTATACATGCACACCAAATGTGTTTTCATCAGGAGGGGTAAATTTACAAGTAGGGGACTTTTTAAATGGAGGATTGGCTATTGGTCGTGCAGGTCTTACAAATTTAGGTTTAGTGTATGGAGTCAATGCTTTTTTCTTTGGTACTATAACTGTTGCTCCGGCCAATTCATTTACTGATTTATATATTAATTCAGTCAGTAAACCGAGTAATGCTTGTAATCAAACCAATGCCATACAAACATCGAGCTTATGCAATCGCTCGTCTCATACAGTTGATTTTGCTACCAATAACACAACCGTGAATTTTAATGTAAATGGGCCTAATGGCGTGCAAAATCAGTCCTTTTTGTTGAGTACTGGAAGTATTGCACCATGCACGTGTATTACACCCACAGTTGTTGGAATGAATTATAGTGCAGGTGGTACTTACACAGTAACAGCAACAGCTACAGTATCCGGAGTTGTTGATATTAATACAGCAAATAATACGTTTATAGATTCGTTTAACAATTATAAAATCACATTAAACAAAAATCAAGATAGTATTTGTCAAAATGGTATACCATCTGGGTTTGATCCTTTTGTTGGTTCTGCATGTTTAACCAAAACGGGCTCAATTACGTTAACTATGAATACTAACCCAACAGTGCCAGTTGATGGAACAAGTGATGCTACTGCTGGTTTAAATTTTGCTTCTGGAACATTACCTCAATTGCCAACTGGGGCTGTAATAACAGGAGGTAAACTGCAAGTTACTAGTCTAAGAAACAATACAGGTTCATTTGCCAATGAAGTACGATTTAATATCTATGGTCCAGCAGGCCCAGCTACGCCTTTTGTGCCTGGTGCAGCAGGAAATCAGAGCGGCTTTAATTATTTCAGATTCAATTACGATAATACATTATTGGCAACACAGCTTAATGATATGTATAACACGGTAGGTGTGGGAGGAAATATATTTTTAGGATATTGGGAGTCTTTAGATAATTTGGTTGGCTCAGCTGATATTCAAATCAATGCTCAGACTTTTCCAACTGTTACCAAACTAATTATAGAATATACGATTCCGCCAACTCCAAGATGGTATTCAAATCCTTCAGGTGGTCCATTGTTATTTTCAGGTTCTTCTTTTAATCCATTTTTTGTAACTGGCGGTATTCCAAATACAACCACACCAGGAACATCCACTTTTTATGCCGCTTGTAATGGAGACACTACTTGTAGAGTTCCTTTTACTGTTTTAATAAAACCATCACCTACAGTTAACCAAGATTCTATTTATGCTTGTGAACTTATTTCAAGTACAGGAAATAGCATCTTTGATATTACAACTGTTGATGCGAATGTATCGAACAATATTGTAGGAGCTACGGTGAATTACTATTTTGATCAATCACTTACTGCATTAATACCTAATCCAACTAATTTAAATACAAGTTCAACAGTGGTATTTTCTAAAGTAGAAGTACCAGGTGGTTGTGCATCTTCGGATAGTGTATTGCTCATTGTGAATGCAAAACCAGATTTTACAAATTCTATTTTTACAGGGTTTCAATGTGCTCCAAATACTGTGGATATTACCAATTTGTTGAATCCATTGAGTACAATTCCTCCAGGAACTGATACAATGTATTTTGAAGATCCCAATTTAACAATACCATATTTGACACCTTTTGCCATAGCTACCGCAGATACCGTTTATATGTTATTTGTAACCAATACCTCTCCAGCTTGTTCAGACACAGCAGAAGCATACATTAATATTATTCCTGCAAATACTAACATAGCAAGTCAAGATTTAGGACTTAATATTTCTATTGCTGGAACTGTAGGTTGTTTTAATTCGACTTTTACTGACGGGATGTCTGATACATTGCATACTACAAATGATTGTAGACGAGTAGCTGCTGTAACTGATTTGCCAAATAGTACAAGTCTTGGGGTTGTAACAATATGTGAAGATATTTTCTCTGGCGTACCAGTTCACAATGGTCAACCTTATGTCAATAGGTCGTATCAAATTACAGCAGCTAACAATGATACTGCTTATGTATGTTTGTATTATTTGGATAACGATTTTCAAGATTACAATGCAACCGCAGTTTTTTCAACGCCTACATGGCCTTTATTGCCATCGGCTGGTGGACCAGCTAATTTAAATAATATCGCAATTACAAAAGTAGATAATGGCGATTTAAATACACCCGGTCATACCGCTACCGCAATACCAAATTCATTCATTACATCTAGCTATGATCCTGCTACGACAGTTTGGACCGTTTGTTTTCCAGTAAGTGGATTTTCTTATTTTTACTTACATGCTGAAAATCCTGGGAATGCACCTTTGCCAGTTAATTTAATGAGTTTTACAGGAACTAAAAAAGATGGGGTTTCTCAATTAGCTTGGACAACCGCAACTGAAACGAATAATAGTCATTTTATACTTGAACGAAGCAAAGATGGCAATCAATTCAATGCTATTTCTGGTCGCATATTAAGTCAAGCAGAACAAGGAAATAGCCAAACACCATTGTCTTATTCTCATACAGATGTGACACCTTATCAAGGTCATAACTATTACAGACTTCAACAACATGATATTGATGGTAGTATCTCTTTTAGCAAAGTAGTTGATTTGTATTTTGGCAATGAAACCATGATTACTTTGTATCCAAATCCTACAAGTCAAATCTTAAATATTGATTTGAATACACCACTAGCTACAGAAGCAAAAGTAAATGTGCTCGATGCTACTGGCAGAATAGTAAAAGTAATCTACATGCAATTTCAAGCTGGAGCTAATAGTGCTCAAATTGATTTGCAGGAACTTGCAGACGGTATGTACATGATTCAAATTACCAATGGAAAGGGCTTGAATTTTGCACAACCAATTCGCAAAAATTAAACATACTTTATTTAATGAATTTATGCGCAGTCCTTTGACTGCGCATTTTTTTACAATTTACTTAACGCTTATCTTTTTATTTTTGATAAAAAAATAAGACATGAGAAAAATTGGAATTATTGTTGTGCTTTTGAGTATAGTTACTTTTTTTCTTTGGCCTCAAATAAAAATGAATGCTAAAATAAAAAAGCATTTTAGTGAAGTTAAATACGAAAATGGAGAAATTATTTTCCAAACATCTAATAGCAGACAATGCGAAGCCGTAAAGATGGCTACGCATTCTGATGTGAGTCATTGTGGTATTCTATTTCAAGAAGAAGATAAATGGTTTGTATTAGAAGCGGTAGAGCCTGTACAAATCATATCTTTAGCTGAATTTATAAAACGAGGTACAGGACAGCATTATACGATTAAACGTTTAAAACAACCAGCTCAATTATCGTCAGATGAAATTGCTAACATGCTAACTCAAGGCAGAAAATGGGTAGGCAAACATTACGATATTTATTTTAATTGGAGTGGTGCAGAGCTGTATTGTTCAGAGTTAGTTTGGAAACTTTACCACGATCAAGCTAAGATAGATTTGTGCAAATTAAGACCATTGCGCGACTATGATTTAAAAAATAATTTAGTAGGTGTAATGATGAAAGAACGCTACGGTGATAAAGTGCCTTATGATGAATTAATGGTAGCCCCTTCTGATATTTTTGCATCTGAAATGCTTCAAGTAGTTGAATCAAAATAAAAAAAATGAACAATTAAGGTCTTATTCAACTTGTAGTTTTTGCATGGACATCCCTTGTTTTGTTTGTACCGATACAATATATAAACCTGTTGCTAAATCACCAATAGCGATGTTTGATTTGAGTTCGGTTAGTTCAAACGATTTTATAGTGGAACCTGTAATTGTTCGTATTGTAACAGTGCCTAAGTTAGATGATACAAGTGTTACAAACTCTCTACTCGGATTAGGATAAAGCTGAATGTTTTGATTGTTTTTTTTAAAAGTACTATTTGACAAAGGTGCATCACACATGCTCGATTTTCGTCGCAAGTCATGTTGAAACATAAGCCAGTCCGGCCCGTTACCAATACCAGCCGTAATCATATATGCTCTACCATAATTGGTTTGAAAGTTAGGGTAGTCTGTTTTGCCGCCAACAATAAAAATATCTATTTTGCCATCTTCATCAAAATCAGCAATTAGAGGAGCATGGTTAATATCAAATGTTTTTCCAATATGAGTGGACAAATCTAAATCCCAAATAACACTTCCATTATTTCCATTTAACACAATTAAATTGCCCTTACCGGTTCCGAAAACAATATCGAGGGAATTGTCTCCATTGATATCGCCAACAGCTACCCCTCTAAACGCATTGGAGTAATTAGTTGTAGGATAATACCAAATTAATGTACCTGTTTTCGATAATGCACCGACACCATAACCATCGCAAAAAATAATATCACAACTGCCATCATTATTGATATCTGCGATTGTAATTGGAGCGCCTACATAAACGCTTGCTTGGTATTGCCAAAGTGCACTGCCGTTTTCGCCATTGAGGGCGTATATCATTCCGTTGTAATCACCTATAACCAATTCAGGTTTGCCGTCATTGTCAAAGTCAGCCACAGCAGTTCCATGGTAAGTGTAATCGGAAACAGCTCGAGACCAAAGTAAAGATTGATTGTTGCCAGAGTATGCATATATACGGCTTGTGTCTGGACTAAATGCCCATGTGGCAACGACAAAGTCAAGTTGTCCATCATTGTTTAAGTCTACAATAGTTGGCGCTGTTTGAACCCAGCTATTCGAAAAAACTTCTTTATCCCAAGCGATGCTCCCATTTTCACTATTGATACAAAGTACATGACCATTGAAGCCGCCGTGCAAAATTTCAGCTTTCCCATCGTTGTCTAAATCTGCTATTGATGGCGGTGAGTCGCTACCAGCAGTATTGGTTTGCCATTGCACTGTTCCCGTTTTGCCTCTAAAGCAAAATGTTTTTGGGTTGCAAGAACTTGGCACTATGACTTCAAGTGTATCGTCATTGTCTACATCATACAATGCAACTGCGACATCATTGCAGCCTTCAGCATTGGGGACGTGTGCATTGTAACGCCAAAGCAAAGATCCGTTTTCTGCATTCAAAGCATAAATACTACTATCGTTTCTATAACATCCAAATACAATTTCTAAACGACCATCTTTGTCAATGTCTCCAGCTGCTGATTGTCCAAAAGCAGAATCATCCAAATCGTACCACCATTTAATTTGAGGCACTTGAGATTTTGCATTTACATAAAAAAAGTTGAGTACAACAAGGATGATGTATAGTTTTTTCATTGATTTGGAAAATTAATAGAATAAAGGTAGTGTATTATTTTTTTAGATAATTATTTTCAAAGTTTAAAGTTTTATCATTGAGCTATAAATAAGATTTAGAAATGATAAACTATTTTAGAGTAAGTTCTAGCTTTTATTGCTTTGAAAAGAGGGCATAAAAAAGTCGCACTGGAATATTGTTCCGTGCGACTTTTTTGACAAATATTTGATAGTCTCGTCAATTCATCAATAAATTATTGAAGAACGATTTTCTCAATCTGTTGAAAAGACTTGCTTTTTACTTGAATATAATAGATGCCTTTTGCAAAGCCACTTAAATCGTATTCAAGTACTTTTTGATTTGTATCTGTTTTTTGTTGCTTTACAACTTGCCCAAATGAATTTGTAATATTCACTACCATGGGTTCTAAATTGCGGAGCATAGGAATAGCAACAAATAATGCACCGTTGCTAGGATTAGGGTAGATACGAATTTCGGGGTTAGCATCATAGCCGTCAAAAATGACATGACGTTTAGGTGTATACTTGAATTGACCATTTATATCAACCATTTTAATACGATAATAATTGTACCCAAAGGAAGGATTTTCGTCTGGTAATTCATATTTGGACTCATTTGGATTGTTGTTACTTTCGATTTGAGCTAAGAAATTGAAATTGACTGCATCTTTACTTTTTTCAATGGAGTAAAATCAGCTATTTATTTCACTCGTTGTTTTCCAATTTAACAATGCACCATGTTCTTTTTTAGTTACTTCAAATGAAAGTAATGTTATAGGAAGTGGACCCACTATGCTGTATGTATTAGCCTAACCATCACCAATACCGCCATTGTATAAGATTGTCGTAGATGATTGGCTATAACTGCTCAAATTAAAGCCATCAACATTTCCAGCGAAGAATTCCACCTTTAAATCGTATCAGATTAGGATTTTGTGCAAAGGCTTCATTTGTATTTTCGTCACTGCTTTCTCCAAAAATATTCCATTATTTTACTTATAAGTGACGAAATACATATTAAATTATTTTTCTTTTTTTTGCAAATTCTATTAACCCAATGGCTGAATGCATGTTGGTTTTTCGGTATATATTTTAACGGTATCTTTCAACAGTGCATTCACTAATAAACAATTTTTCTGCTATTTGCTTGTTGGTTAAATCCTCTGCAATACATTTAATGATGTCGATTTCTCTAGAGGTTAAATGAATGGCTTCATTTTCTTTCTTTATTTTTTTATAAGTTTGAAGTTCACTCAGAATTTCTTTCGAAAAATAGGGTTCTCCTTGACTAAATGTTTCTAAGGCCAAAACCAATTCTTTTTTGTCAGTTGTTTTAAGCAAGTAGCCAAGTATACCAGCGTTTTCAATCATTTGAACAACCAATAAACCATCACCATTCATGGATAATGCTACAACTTTAATATCTGGAAATTCCTTTTTAATTTGAAGTGCAACTTCATAACCATCCATATCGGGCATCATAATGTCTGTAAGAACTATATCGACTGGCTCAGTTGCAAGTTCAGTAAGTAGATCCATACCTCGGGTGTATTCAGATTTAATTTGAAACTGAGTATGATCTGATAGCAGCAATTTTAAACCGTCAATAACGATTTGATGATCATCTAATATTGCAATTGAAGTTGTCATAAGTAGTTATCCTTCAATTACAAGATAAAACGAAATCAATATATTCTATAATTTTATTTCATAAGATATTGCTTCTCCTAAAATACAATTTTAGTTACTTTGGATAGTGTTTTATCTAGTAAGATATTTAATTTACAACACGTTGAAATACAGATTATTGCGTTGTGTGTGAATGTTCTTTGTTAGATGCATTTTTATAATCAATCGCAATAATTGCTGCTAATGCAAGGTAAAATAAACTTCCAATTTTGTCTGTTTCTAGCAATTCACTAAAGAAGTTATTGACAAAAAGTGCTGCAACCAAGCAGAGTGCAGATAAGACTATAGTTTTTTCAAATCGTGTTGTGCAACGTTTATGTACTTTTTGGCCATACCAAAAAATAGTAAAAATGAGTATGCCATACAATATCATGGCCGGATAGCCTTGCTCCACAAGCATGAATAGAAAATAGTTGTGTGTCGTAGATCGTTCATTGTTTCTACTTACCCATGTCTTAAATGATGTTACAGTATATGCTTTATAATAGTCGTAAAAATTATTAGGACCTACACCCGTAATTGGTCTTTCAGCGCTCATTCTTACAGCAGCTATCCATCTGTAATATCGCTCGGCTGAAGATATATCTGTTCCTTGTATTGTAGCCATGATATGATCTTCAAGCGATTCATGCATGATTGTTTTTTCAAATTTCGGTTTGAAATCTAAAAATTTATTGTGCATTGAAAGCCATAATACTGCTGAAAAGACAAGCGCATAAAATACTAAAAATGCATAATGCATTACACGAAGTCGGATGAGAATATAGGCAAAGCCTGCAAATACAACACCCATCCAAGCTGCTCTTGAATACGAAACATACACTGCAAATAACAATAAAGCTAATCCAAGTAAAGCAAACATCCATTGTATGCTCCATTTACGGCTCAAAGAAATTGCACCTACTGTAAGCGGAATCATACAAGAAAGCATGGAGCCATACATGACATGGTTTTGAAAAAAAGGCTGTAAAGGATCGTGTACCTCTTCAAAGCTAAAGCCAACATTGGCATGCCGAATTGTAACTATAAGTACAACGATAAACAAAATGCTAAATAAAAATTGAAAAGATTGTTTGATGATCTTTTCATCTCTAAATAGAATAATTGGCAAAAATAAGAATGGTATTAAAAACCAAATTTTCTTTAACCCGTATTTGAGTGAAAGTATGGGTTGCTCTGAGTGAAAAATAGTAACAAATGTCCATATAAATGATATCATTATCAATACAACCAATGGATTTCGAAGCACCGACTTATAATCGATTTGCTTCGAATTGAGAAGTGAAAAGAAAACGAAAATCAAAGTTAGCAATATCATCAACGGCTCGTCTGGAAAGTCCATGCTAACCCCAGTCCATTCTGAAATGTTGAGTGAAATAGGAAGTGAAAGCAATAATGCATAAAACCCAAATCGAATATCGCGAACAATAAAAAATGCAAGTAAAATTAGTGATGGAACAACTAACAATAACTGTAATTGCATGGTAAACATGGCATATACTGTTGCTAGGAAAAATACTATTCCTAAACTGAAAATATTTTTTTCGTTATGAAAAAAGGTTTTAATCATCTAGGCGAATTTCGATTTATTCGATACGAATAATTCAACTATAACAGCGAGTAAGATGCCAAATATTAAGCTTGCAAACAATACCGTTAATACTCCAAGCGTGCGGAATGGTCCAGCTTTTGGTCCATGAGGTGTAGCCCATTGTACAACATGTACCATAGGAAACCCTTCGTAGGTAGCTGCTTTAAATTCGTTAGCAATAGAAATATAACGTGCTTTGTCTTGCACGAGTTTGTCTTTTACTTCTTCAATGTTTTGTATTAACTCAAGACCTTCAGCATATTGTTGTCCACTTGAGCGTGGTGTAAAATTGACTAAGTTTTTTCGGCCTGGACTTATTAAATCATAAATATTGTAGGCTACACGTAATTTGATTAAAGAATCTGTCACTTGCATCAAAGATTTGTCAATAGAATCTTTACGATTATCCAAAGCCGCAGCCAATTGTTGATTGACTCTAATATATAATTTTCGAAGTTGATCTTCTGTTCGGTTCATGGCTACGTTTACAACTTTGTAAGCCAACTCATGGTCTTCGTCTGTGAAATTGATTTCAATATGTTTATAACCTGAGCGACTAACTGTAAAGTTTTTCATGAACTTTTTATACACTTTCTGTTGTGCATTTTTGTCGTTGACAACATCAATTTTATAGTGTTCTGCTATTTTAAAAGAGTCAATCAAAAAAGAAATAACATTGGCTGAATTTGCTATGACTGCAACACGATCCAATTCATTTTCACCGCCAAAATAATCAATCCATTCCTGATTTGATTCACGCATTAAATTGATACGACCACTTAATACCGCTGATGCAGGAAAAAATGCACCATATGCTTTATAAGTATTTTTTTGAAAAAAATAATAGCCGCTTGCAGCCAAACAAGCCAACAATGCTAACCCTAGAATATATTTTTTCCATTTTATACTTATTCGAACCACATCAAATAAGTCAAATCTCATTTCGTTATTTTCCATAAAATTCCTTGAAAAGACACAAATATACTATTTATGCTTGTCTATCCCATGTTCTTGTAGACTTAAATTGTTTGATATAAGACGAAATCGTGTTTTTATCCCAAAGTTTCAATCCGTACACAAGTATTAAAAACCCAACCATGTTGAGCACAGAGGCTAAAATAATAGGGCAATTTAAGGAATTTAAACCTGCATTGATTAAAAGTTGTCCTACAAAAAGACCCACAAATTGAAGCATCAAGAGGTAGGTTGGCTTTAGCTGAAGTTTTTGTTGTGCAAAATAAATATACAAGATGGCCAAGGACCATTCTACAATTAAAGTTGCAAATGCAGCACCTGTTGCATGATAAAAATGAATCAACATTAAATTTAAGATAATGCTAGAAAGACTTCCAAATAAAGCGATTCTAATCAGTAAATTGATATTGCCATTTGCGGTAAGTAAAGTAGCAAATATATACATAAAGCAAAATGCTGGAAAGCTGGCTATAGTCAACTTAAATAGAGGTGTTATTGCTTCTACATCCTGAGGGTAAAGCATTGTTAAAATGGGTGTACTATAGATTATGCAAAATGCAACAAAACCAATAGAAATGCTTCCTAAGATTGTTGTGCTTGTTTTAAGAATATAGGTTATGTCGTGTTTCTTGGCGATTAATCTTGAGAACAATGGCAATAGAATTCCTGCAAACAAAAAGCCTGACATATTTGCAATGTCGAGAACACGGTAAGCAGCAGCATAATAACTGTTTTGGACAGCACCTTCTAATCTTTCGAGCAACAAGCTATCACTACGCATATATATGCCCATCAATAAAATCAAAAAAGCATAGGGTAAACTTTGCTTGCAAATACCAAACATGTGGCTCAGCGATAGATTATTTAAATTTAGTCGAGCATATTTTTTGGTTACAATGCCAAAAGCAATGCTTATAGAAATAAAGTAACTAAATAACTGGGTGTAAATAAACCATTCAATTGTAAATAAACTGTTGAATTCTGAACTGTAAAGCAGAAATCCGCACATACCTATCATAAGCAATTTGTCTAATACAGACAATACACTATCCAATTTAAAATCATGATGTGCAGATACGTAGCTTCGCAAATATTGTAGAAATGAATTGAGCATTTGTACTCCCGCTAACAAGAATAAAACGTACAAAGCCCTTCCACTATAGTTTAGAATCCAAGCAAGTCCCAAAATAAGGCTAAAGTAAATGAGAGAGAGTAAACCTTTAGCAAGCATCATATTGGGCAATGAAAACTGAATTTCGCTAGCATCTGAAGCAAGATTTTTATTGTTCATGTTTGTTATGCCCATATCAAGTACAATATTGAAAATAATTGTAAGGCTAACCAACGCACTATACATTCCATAATCCTGATGACCAACAGTTAGTTGAACATTTCTATCAATAAAAAATACCCAAATAGGCTTGACCAATATATTGAGGACAAGCATTATAAGTACATTGGATAAAAAATATCGTTTCAACATAACTGAATGTAGATGCTATCTATAGCTGTAAATGTATATCAAATGAACTAAAAAGGAAGCTTTTTTTACTATTATAGAACGTAGAAAAGTACCGCTTTATGCAGAGATTAACTAAAACAAGAATAAAAAACTTACGCACCCCGAGAGGTGCGTAAGATGTTGTACTAAAACATTTTATTATGAAAACATTACAAATATAGTCTGTTGAAACCAAAGAAGCAACTTACTTTATGTTAATATTTGTTGTTGTTTTTCTATTTAAATTCAATTTTATCTATTGTAAAAATAAAGTGCTTGTGTTGTTTCTATTATCTATTAATTGCAATAAATAATAGGTGTAAAGTACATCAGATCTGTGTTTATTTCCTCGAATAGGAGCCAAGTTTATAATCAGTAGAGGCGGCTCGTTTTCAAATTCACTTTCAGATGTATTTAAAGGGTCTAATTTTTTGACGCTATCCAAGTTTGAAGTTATTCTGTATAATAAATCACTCATTGAATCGATATCTAAAGGGATTTTTTTACCCATATGATATAATTCCCCTTTAGCATTTATTGTTATTGAAGACATCTTATCTTCGTAATTATTTAATTGTGCAATATGTCGCAAACTTCTTCCTGGTATTGTCATGCCATTCTCGAGTGTGTCTTTTGATGGATAGTCTTTCCCCATTATAGCTATCGAGTCTGGATGAAACCAAATGCCATAAGTTAGTCCACAACAACAGTCGTTGAAATTGGAGGTTAAAATAAATAATTTTCGATCATGGTTTTGCATGCCTTCTTTTTTGGCTTGTTGCTCAGTAAGTGTAATGTAGCGGGCATGATTGAGTTCGACTTTTTGTGAAGCTGTGAGGGCAAATGCTTTATATGGTACATCAATTTTTCCATCCAATGAAATCGGAGGCCCTTCGGCAAATAGATTTGTGAAGGAAATACATATCAACGATGTTAAAATTGTAAGTTGTTTCATGGTTTTGGTTTTATGATATAAATGTAGGTCTTTAAAATTGATAAGTCGGGAGTATGTCTATGAGTTGACTACTTTTGAGGATTAAATAACTGAAATAAATATAAAAACTGATAGTGTAAAGAATTATAAATGAACTTATATGAGGTTTTTAACTCCTCCCTTTATACTTTTGCCGTTCTACTATGCGCATAGCAGTCAACACACGATTTTTACAAAAAGGGAAACTTGAGGGCATTGGATGGTTTACGTACGAAATCATTAAACGTGTTGTAGAGCGACATCCCGAACATGAGTTTATTTTCTTTTTTGATCGTCCTTACGATGAAAGCTTCATTTTTGGTAAGAATGTAACACCAGTAATCTTAAATCCTCCAGCCAGACATCCTATTTTATGGTATATTTGGTTTGAATTGTCGGTTAAACGAGGTCTGAAAAAATACAAAGCGGATGTGTTTGTCTCCACAGATGGTTTTTTGTCTTTATCTACCAAAGTACCAACTTTATTGGTCGTACACGATTTAGCCTTTGAGCATTTTCCTGAACATTTGCCTTTCAAATTTAAATATTACTTACGAAAGTATACACCGCTCTTTGTCAAAAAAGCTACACAAATCGTCTGTGTATCTGAACATACAAAGTCAGATATTATTTCGACCTATAAGGTCAAAGGAGATAATATTCATGTTATCTACAATGGAGCAAATGACTTGTACAAACCCATGGATTTTGAGGATCGACAACAAATCAAAGCTAAATATGCTGAAGGGGCTGAGTATTTTGTTTTTGCCGGTGCTTTACATCCTCGCAAAAATGTACTGGCATTGTTGAAGGCATTTGAATTGTTTAAACGCAAACAACGTTCCAATATGAAATTGTTGATTATAGGTCGCTATGCGTGGAATTCTGATGAAATTTTAAAAAATATCCAACAACATCCATTCAAAGAAGATGTCATTCGATATGATTATATGTTGGTGGATGAATTGTCTAAAATTATAAGTTCGTCTTATGGTTTAGTTTTTGTTTCATTGTATGAGGGGTTTGGTATTCCTGTACTTGAAGCTTTGCAGTGTGGAGTTTCAGGAGTTTTGTCTTCTAGCAGTTCTTTGCCCGAAGTTGGAGGCGATGCTTTTCTGTATGCCAATCCAAATGATGTGCAGGATATTGCCAATCAATTGTGTGTATTCTATAAGGATGAACATTTACGTTCTGAACTCATGTCTAAAACCCAAGCTCAAGCTCAAAAATTTGATTGGGGTAAAAGTGCAGATTTGTTTTATGACATTATTGCAAAAACAGTACAAAAAAACTAGTTTTTTTTTGCAATAAAATTAATGCCAAAGTAGAAATAACGTTGTAAAAAGCCATTGGCCATGTTAGCTTCTTTTACAGCCATTTCTTTTGCTTTTTTATTGGAATAGAAAAAAGGAGGAAGTATTCTTATATATAGGGTTTCTGAAGCCAATATGCTTAATTTGTTTTGTGAAAGCAATTTAGTCCATTCGTCCATACTTCGGATATTTTCATTGCCCATCGTGATTTCTTTTTGAAGCTTTTCATCCCAAAAAGTAATGACACGATTTGAGCCTCTTTGCTTATACAATTTGGCTGTTTGAATAATATTAGCGCCATTTTCTTCAATGCATATCATTTTACCTTTAGGCTTCAAACAGGTATAACAAATAGATAAGGCATCCTGAATAGGTTCGAGGTGATGTAAAGTATCTTGAACTATAATCAGGTCACAGGAGTTAGCTTCAGGATGATGATCGTAAATATCTTCATAGCCGGCTGTAAATAATGACGAATCACCATATTGAGCCCAATATTGCTTACGTTGTTCTATAAATGGGTAATAAAATTCGAGGGTTGAACCATAGGTTTTGATACCGTTCATGGCCAAATAAAGACATGTGGTACCATATCCACAACCACAATCCCATATTTCGGGTTCAGGATGTCCATCTTTGATGTATTGGTCAACGTGTTTGGCTATATAGTCTAGGCGTTGCATGAAATAGTTTTTCCGAAACTCGAAATCCTTTTCTGAGCTCAAAAACTTATAGTAATGGTATAATTCAGGAAGGGTTTTGAGTTCTTCTAGAAAAAGGGAGAAAAATTGTTCGGTTGTCATCATGCAAGTACAGCATCTAGCACGCTAGAAAGGTGTAATATTAATATAAAACCTAAAAAATAAAAAAAAATGTTGGTTATTTTGGTTTTTTGAGCGTGCAAGGTATCGAAATCAATGTTATATTTGACCTCTTATGTCAACGCATTCTCCTTCGTATACGATTAAAATTGACCAGTTTGAAGGTCCTTTCGATCTATTGTTGTTTTTTATCGAACGCGATGAAATCGATATTCAAAATATTCCTATTTTTTCGATAACGACAGATTTCTTGAATTATATCCACGAACTCAGTGAGTTAAATATTGAATTGGCGAGCGAATTTATACTTTTTGCATCTACATTGATTCGTATCAAAGCTAAAATGCTGATACCACGCAAAGAATTGGACGATCAGGGTAATGAGATTGATCCAAGGAAAGAGTTGGTCGACAAAATATTGGAATACAAGCGTTTCAAAGAGGCAGCTGAACAAATGAAAATAATGGAGGCTGAGCGCATGTTGCAGTTTAAGCGTGGTAATGTCATGACTGAATTAGCTGTAATAGGAGAAAGCATGAGCGAAGGCACCGAAATCCAGTCTGTTACTTTATTCAAATTGTTTCAAAACTACGAAAAGGTGATGAAGCGTTTGAAAGATAGAAACACTAAGCCAGAACATGTGGTTGTCAAATATAATTACTCGCAAGAAGGCCAACGTGAGTTTTTGATGGATTGGTCCAAACGCGAAAAAAAGATTGCATTTGAGCGTATTTTCCAATCTTGTGAAACTAGAATTCATGCCATATTCAATTTCTTAGCTCTTTTGGAATTGGTCCAACAGAAATTTATGACCATCATGATAGGCGAGGGCCGCAACAATTTTATTTTAGAATGGAACGATAGTCGCGAAGATGATGTAGAAGTCGACTATGGTTCGTACGAGCAAGAATAAGTCTACCTTTTTTCATTTTTTTTAGCCCTGATTCATTGTTAGTAATAAAAGAAATTTTGTCCTAACTTGATTTAATCTAGCTTTTTAAGCAAAATATACATCTGTGATATCTGAGAAACCTGTGGCTAGTAATCTGCATTTTTATCTTTGCTATCTGAGAAATCTGTGGCTTGAAGACTGCATTTTCATCTGTGCTATCTGCGAAATTTGTGGCTAGCAATCTGTATTTTTATCCGGGCTATCTGCGAAATCTGTGGCTTGAAGATTGCTTTTTCATCTGTGCTATCTGAGAAATCTGTGGCTAGCAATCTGTATTTTCATCTGTGCTATCTGCGAAATCTTTGGCTTGAAGACTGCTTTTTCATCTGTGCTATCTGAGAAATCTGTGGCCGAGAAATTCAAGGTTTATGACTCCTTAGGAGGAAATTTTTTCGCTTTATTGAGGACTTCTTGCTCCAATGATTTTTTATATGCAACTACTTTTTGCAACAAGGCAGCATCGCTACTACCCAATATTTGTAACGCCAAAATACCTGCATTTTTGCTCGCATTCAATGCTACAGTTGCGACTGGTACACCATTGGGCATTTGCAATATCGACAACATCGAATCCCATCCATCAATCGAATTGCTCGATTTGACCGGAACACCGATAATAGGTAAAGGGCTCATACTCGCTACCATACCAGGTAAATGCGCTGCACCACCTGCACCAGCTATGATAACTTTGATGCCGCGCTGATGCGCTTTTGTAGCATAATCTACAAGTCGTTTGGGTGTTCGATGTGCAGATACAATTGTGCATTCATGTGCAATATCATGTTGGGTTAAAAAATCGGAAGCGTCTTTCATCACTTTCCAGTCGCTGTCGCTGCCCATTATGATGCCAACTACAGGCTTTGGACTTGTAAGGTTTGTTTTACCCATTGTGCTTTGTTTTTGGCTTCTTCAAGTGAGACATTGGTCACCGTGACATGTCCCATTTTTCGGAAAGGTTTGGTTTTCTTTTTGCCATAAATATGAACATACACGCCTTCTTGTTCAAGACATTGTTCTATGCCAACATAGTTGACATCGCCTGTAAATCTATCTGCGCCAAGCAGATTGACCATGGCTGAAGGGATTTTAACTGCTGTGCTTCCGAGGGGCAAATTTAATACCCCACGAATATGTTGTTCGTATTGGGAAGTGACTGTGCTTTCTATGGTTTGATGACCACTATTGTGCGGACGAGGCGCTACTTCGTTGATGTAAATTTCGTCTTGATGATTGATTAAAAACTCTACAGCCAATACCCCACAAATATTGAATTTCTCAATAAGTTGTACAGCAATGTGTTTCGCTTTGTCCGTTATAGTTTGATCTATCGGTGCAGGATAAAGAAGTAAATCCAAGAGGTTTGCATCTTCGTGAAAGTCCATGGATACAGGATCAAAACAAACTACTTGTCCTTGTGCATTGCGCGAAGCAATCACCGCTATTTCAGTTTTTACATCCACGCAATCTTCAACCAAACTTGGCATTTCCATCAGTTTATGTAAGTCAGCTTCTGATTTAATGATACTGACGCCTTTGCCGTCATATCCTGCTGTTCGCGTTTTTTGAACAAATGGATATCGAATCAAGCCATTTTGTATGGCGTGTTGTATGGATGCAATTCCATCATACAAGGCAAAGTCAGTTGTCGGCAATTCATGTAATCGGAAAAACATCTTTTGCAAACCTTTGTCTTGAATAGTGCAAAGCGCTTCTGGGTCTGGATGAACGATTACGCCTTCGGCTTTGAGTTGTTTAAGTGCTGCGGCATTGACATGCTCTATTTCGATGGTAAGTACAGTGCAGTCTTTTCCAAATTGATAAACCGTGTCATAATCTTGAAGGCTACCATGTACAAATTCATTGCAAGCAATGCGCGAAGGCGCTTCAGCATCAGGATCAAGCACCTTGGTATAGACATCCCAATTGCGTGTACATTGCAACAGCATTTTACCCAATTGACCACCACCAAGTATACCTAATTTAAGTGGCGTAGAAAAAAAAGTTGGATTCATAGAAGAATTAGCAAATCTACTATGAA
>JBILCF010000043.1:0-17496 GCA_044353325.1 Chitinophagaceae bacterium
GAAGAAGACAAGAAATTGGTGGTCTACAAAGGAGAATCTACCAACGTAGCCGAATCGTTTCGACATTTGCGTACCAACTTAGATTTCATGGTCAGTCAGGCTAAAACCCAGAGTCGGGTCATCTTTGTGACCTCCACAGTAGCCAAAGAAGGCAAGTCGTTTGTTTCGCTCAACCTTTCTTCAACCATTAGTTTGACCAACAAAAAAGTCTTGCTGATTGGGATGGATTTGCGTGCGCCAAAATTGTTGGAATATATAGGTTTGGAAGATCATGTTGGGGTCACAAATTATATTTCATCCAAGGATTTAAGCCTCGATGATATTATTTTAAACAACCCACTCAAGATGTCCTTCGATATTATGCCATCCGGTTCTATACCTCCAAACCCTGCAGAACTGTTGCATCATCCGAGGGTAAAAGAATTGTTTGAATTGCTGAAAGCGAGGTATGATTATATCATCGTAGATACTGCCCCAGTAGCTTTAGTAACCGATACCATGTTGATATCCGAACATGCCGATGCGGTATTGTTTGTCGTCAAAGCGCACTTCCTAGACAAGCGCATGCTCAATGTAGCGAGCACGCTCTACCGCGAAAAAAGACTTCCGAACATGGCAGTTGTACTCAACGGCTCCGATCCTAAAAAAGGTTATGGTTATGGTTATGGTTATGGTTATGGTTATGGTTACGGTTACGGCTATGGCAAAGGGTATGGGTATGGCAAAGAAGAAACAACCAAATCGTGGTGGCAGAAGTTGTTGAGGAAGTAGGTAGTCCGCCTTGGCGGATTAGATATGAGATATAAGATGTGAGATATGAGAATTGCCACAGCTGAAAGTACGCTTAAAACTATTCTCATTAGGTATTGGAACTTTGCGCGAAGCTTTAGCGTGATGGCATCCCTCTCATAAAGGAGAGGGACTGACGAGGGTAAGGTTTTCTTATAATATCCGAAAATCTGAAATCCAGAATCCGAAAGTCAAAATTCGAAATCCGAAAGTCCGTATATAACTATTTACATTAGGTATAGATTCTAATTTCGCCGCATTAGTAAGCAGTCTCTAAACATAACGCTTATCTATCCATCTCGTCACTGCGAGGCATTAAGCAGTCTCTAAGCATAAAGCTTATCTATCCATCTCGTCACTGCGAGGCACGAAGCAGTCTCATCGTTACATAAGATGAAAATGCAGACTGCTTTCCACCGCTGGCGGACAGGCGCGGAGCCTCGCAGTGACGGTAAAAGGGTGTAAGCAGTCTCTAAGCATAACGCTTATCTGTCCATCTCGTCACTGCGAGGCACGAAGCAGTCTCATCGTTACATAAGATGAAAATGCAGACTGTTTCGCAGAGCCTCGCAGTGACGGTAAAAGTGTGGAAGCAGTCTCATCGTTACATAAGATGAAAATGCAGACTGCTTTCCACCGCTGGCGGACAGGCGCAGAGCCTCGCAGTGACGGTAAAAGTGTGGAAGCAGTCTCATCGTTTCATAAGATGAAAATGCAGACTGCTTTCCACCGCTGGCGGACAGGCGCAGAGCCTCGCAGTGACGGTAAAAGGGTGTAAGCAGTCTCTAAGCATAACGCTTATCTATCCATCTCGTCACTGCGAGGCATTAAGCAGTCTTTTTGTTTTATGAGGATAATGAAGACTGCTTTACCGAAATGATCGGCACAGGCACGGAGCCTCATAGTGACGGTGAATATCTCCTCAATAAAACGCATCTTTAAAATGCATGATTTCTGTAGCATTGTCTTTTTGTAAAAGTATGGCTATGACATCGAACCGAATATCCTTGTAGGTTTTGTCATACAAATATATTCTTGCAGCTTCAGTAACCGCTTCTATTTTTTTGGGTGAAATAGATTCTTCGGGATGCCCCATTCGATTGGATGAACGTGTTTTGACTTCGATAAAAATATAAATGTCTTCCAATTGGGCAATAATGTCAATTTCTTTGTGACCAGTGGTCCAATTGAGTTCAAGAATATTGTATCCAGATTGTTTTAAAAAGTCAACAGCCAAAGCTTCACCTTGATTACCTAATGATTTTGTTTTTTTCATCTAGGGTTAAACATACATTAACTTTAAGATTTGATTTGAATCTATGTATTGTTTTTTTTATGGTTTAATCAATTTGTTTTAAATTTACCGCAATCAAGAAAGCAATACGAATTATTCAGTAATAAATTCCCCTAACGTAACACACCATGAAATCTTTAATAGCACAATTTCCAGAACAACTTAATGAGGCGTTGGCGATTGCCAAAAAATCAAAATTCACACTGTCCAAAGGGGCATACTCTCAAGTTGTAGTTAGTGGTTTAGGTGGCAGTGGTATTGGCGCATCTTTAGTTCAAGAATATGTTTATGATAAATTAATAGTTCCATTTACTGTTAATAAAAACTATTTTATACCTGCGTCTGTCAACAAGCAAACGTTGTTTATAGCTTGTTCCTATTCGGGAAATACAGAAGAAACTTTAATGGCTCTTGAAGAAGCACTTAAACGAAAATGCACTATAGTTTGTATCACTTCAGGTGGGCAAATGGCAGAAATTGCTATCAAGCATAATTTAAATTTAGTGTTGATTCCAGGTGGTATGCCACCACGTGCTTGTTTGGGGTATAGCTTGGTCCAATTGCTTAATACACTTAAAAAAGCTGGTTTGTTGAAAACGAAATTTGAACAAGAAATAGCATCTGCTATTGCAATGCTCAACAAAGGCACTAAGAAAATACAAGCTGCTGCAGAAAAAGTAGCTGCAGCCTTGCATGGCAAGCATATTGCCATTTATGGTATTGCAGGTAGTGAAGGATTAATGGTTCGCTTTAGACAACAAATCAACGAAAATAGCAAATCTTTAGCTTGGCACAATGTGATACCTGAAATGACTCATAACGAAATAGTTGGCTGGAAAGCTCCGCACGAGGACATTGCATCTGTATTCTGTTGGCATGCTGATGATTTTGATCGTAGCATCAAACGCATGGGAATATTAAAAAAAGTAGTCAAGGGTTGCAAGTCGACGGTAGTTCAAATTGAAATAAAAGGACAAAGCCATTGGGAGCGTGTCTTTTATTTTATTCATTTAACGGATTGGGTTTCTGTGTATTTGGCCGATTTGTATCAATTTGATGCCGTGGAAGTAAAAGTTATTGACCATCTAAAAGGCGAAATGTCTAAAAATTAATCTTGTAAATGTCAATAACTTAGTTGAAATTTGCGCTTTATCAAAAAAGAACAATGAAAAAACAATATCAATACATCGTACTCGTATCTATTTTAGTATTAATGACTGCCGTATGGCGTGTGATGAATGCAGAGTTTCACATTTACCATTTAGTGCCAGTAGCATCACTTGGTTTGTTGAGTGGTTCTATGTTGCAAGATAAAAAATGGGCTTATGCAATTCCTTTGGCAGCAATGTTTTTGTCTGATATAGGATTGTCTTTGTTCACCAATACACAAGGGTTTTATGGTGTTTCTCAAATTGTCAATTATATTGCCTTAGCAACGGTTACCTTATTGGGAACCCAATTGGTGAAACGAAATTTGATCAATATAGCTGGATACTCAGTTGCTGGATCTCTGGTGTTTTTCTTGATTTCTAATTTCGGAACATTCCTCTCTGGGTATTATGGTTACAGTTTTTCTAGTTTAATTGAATGTTATGCAATGGCTATTCCTTTTTATAAAAGTGAAATGGCTTCAACATTTTTTATGAATAGCCTTTTTGCTGATTTGTTGTTCTCAACTATTTCGTTTGGTGTCATTTATTTGACTTTGTTGTCTAAAACAACGAAGTTAACTTTCAGCAAAGCGAAATAATATTCCGTTCGTTATCATTTGAAAATTGTTCAAATGTATTTTTTGTTTGGCGTTTCATTTCGTATCAATTAGTTTTCATTTACAATGGAGCAAACTGTAAAAAAAGTCATTTTATTTGCCTCTGGTGGTGGAAGTAATGTCAATGCAATTGTCAAGGCATTTCAAGGCAATCCAAGCATTGAATTTCCGTTGATTGTATGTAATAATCCAAAAGCTGGTGTGATAAGCCTTGCGCAATCATTTGGAATCGATGTGTTGCTGGTAGATAAAGCACATTTTAATTCAGCTATACTTGTTGATACATTGGATATGCACCAACCTGATTTGTTGGTTTTGGCTGGTTTTTTATGGAAAATTCCCTCTCACTTTATTTCACATTATCTCAATAAAATCATTAATATTCATCCTGCGTTGCTACCTGCATATGGCGGAAAAGGTATGTATGGACATCATGTCCATGAAGCAGTAGTAGCCAATAAAGAAATTGAAAGTGGGATTACGATTCACTTTGTCAATGAACACTATGATGAAGGAACTATTTTGTTGCAAAAAAAGGTGGCATTATCACCCACTGATGATGCGCAAACTGTAGCATCCAAAGTGCTTGAGCTTGAGCATGCCTGGTATGCGAAGGTGATAAATTCCATCTTGTTTTAGGCTGTAATATTTCATTGATGAATTCTATTTGGCAAATTAGATGTTTAAACATACATTTGTGTTTCAAAACAAAATACTATGACATATCAACAGAAATCTCAGGAATTACACGACATGATTTTTTCGGGCCAGTTGCTCGAAGCATTCGAAAAATTTTATCACAATGATGTGGTGATGCAAGAATTAGGTGAAGAACCTCGCGTAGGTAAAGACATCAACCGTGAATATGAAAAAAAGTTCTTAGCGATGGTGAAAGAAGTGCATGGTGCAGGCATAGAAGCTATGGCATCTGACGAAGAAAATGGTATTGTGATGATAGAAAACTGGATGGATTTAACATTTCAAGATGGCAATCGTGTGAAAATTGAACAAGTATCTGTACAACTCTGGGAAGGTGATTATATCGTACATGAGAAGTTTTTTCATAAATAAAAAAAATCAAAGGCTACGAAAGTAGCCTTTTTTTATGCCACTTTTTTTCGACTAGCTAAATACACACCAGTGAAAATTAAAATACCAGAAAGTAATTTAATCCAGCTTGCTTCTTCATTTAAAAAAAAGATTGCTATAAGTGCAGCAAACAAAGGTTGGATATAAATATAAGCACCAGCAATAGCAGGGCTCAATATCTTTAAAGCGTAGATGTTCCACAAATACGTAAAGAATGTAACACATATGACAATAAAGAAAACAGCAGCAAAGTCAGTTATTTGAAAATTAGACCACGGTATGGCTAAAAAATCTTGGATACCAAATGGAAATACCATAAAACTACCGATTAAAAAAAGCCATCGGATGACGATTATAGGTCTGTACTTTGACATTAATGATTTGACCATCACCAAGTATATAGCATAAGATGAGGCATTGAGTAAAATATAAAAATCGCCCAATAAGGGATTGGCTGCTACACTGTCTTTGCCAGCGAGTAAAATTAAAATCGCTGCGCCACAAATACCTAAAAAAAGTCCAAGATGATTGGTTAAACTGCGTTTTTCTTTTAATAAAAAAACGGCAAGAATGCTGACTAAAATTGGGGTTAACAACATCATCAAGGATGCATGAATAGGAGAGGTTAGACTGAGGCCTTTAAAAAACAATAATTGGTTTGCGGCTACGCCAAAAAATGCACAAGCAATGAGGGTTTTCCAATCCTTAGGTTCAAATTTGGTTTTGAACGCATTTCCACCAAAAAATGATAACCAAAACAATATTGTAGCGGACACAACTCGTATAAAAATAAATCCATTGGGTTGGATTAAACTCGGCATGACAGTCTTCGCTACTGTAAATCCTGCACCATAAAACAAGTTGGCACCCAACAAGGCAAGATGTGCTTTGGTACGATCATGATTCATGTGGGCGAAAGTACTACGTTTATAGGCTTATTGGAACGTTGAATAGGTTTAATTTTTGTAGTAAAAAATTATTTACCAAATATTGCTTCAACTTGTTTGAATCGATAATCGAAAATTTCATTGAGTTTGGGTGTTACTAAAAATGGCGTGACCATTTCACCTAAAAATCCCATTGGCGCTTGATAATGGATGATATCTATCATTTCCACACCACCATTTACTTCTTTTAAATGATGCTGATGATGCCATAGTTTGTAGGGGCCTTGTCGTTGCTCATCTACAAAATACACTCGGTCTTGCACATGCGTAATTTCAGTACACCATGACAATGGAATGCCAAGCAATGGTCGTACTTTGTATGTGATGATTTGTCCTGCATACATATTGTCGGGCAAATTGGGCGAGGTAATATCAAAACCCATGTATGGGGGAGTGATTGTTTTGAGGTTAGCAGGTGATGAAATAAAGCGCCAAACTTCATCTAAGGTTGCTGGAATAAACTGTTTTTTTTCTAAGCGATGAATAGCCATAGGGAAAATGTTGTTGTTAGAATATTTTATTTAATAGAACCCATGCCACCATCTGCATGAATGATTTGTCCTGTAATCCAAGAACTATTGTCCGACACTAAAAAAGCAACGAGTTGTGCTAAGTCGTTCGCCGTGCCTACTCGTTTCATGGGATGGCGTTGCGCTGCAGCGAGTTTTTTATCTTCGTTTTGAAGTAAGATTGTAGCAAGTGGCGTATCTGTCAGTGATGGTGCTATACAATTAACTCGTACAGTTGGAGCAAATTCAGCAGCCAATGCACGAGTTAGTCCTTCTACAGCACCCTTGCTTGTAGAGACTATGCTGTGAAAAGACATGCCGGTTTGAACAGCGACTGTTGAAAATAAAATGATACTTGCATTGCTTGATTTTTTCAACTTAGGCAATACACTTTGTATGGTTTTGATTGCTCCACCGACATTCAATTTATAATCTTGTTCGAAGTCAGATAAAGGAATTCTTGCAAAGGGTTTGAGTTGTATACTACCAGGACAATATATCAATGCATCGATAGTGTCGGGCAAGAAATCAAAGGATAGATTTTCGTCCAAACTATTTAACCTATGAAAGCTAAGTTGAGGTTGGTTTTCGTGGGGATGCGAATGGTATGTAGCGAATACCTGATGTTCTTGACTCAATAAATTCGCTGCTGCAAACCCTGTTCCAGATGAACCTCCTATGATTAAAATGTTTTTCATAATTTAAATTGAGGTACAAAGATATCTATAGTTATAAGGTGTTTTTATAGATAGCGTTTATATTATATACAATTTAATATTGTTTAAAATAATGATAAATTTAGTCTATTGATGAGATCGCGAATTTGAAATACTGATTAATGAGTACATTTGCAACATGGAATTTAGGCCGAGTCGATTTGAAGTTATTCCTCCAGTCGTAAAAAATTTATTAATCATCAATGGCTTGATGTTTTTCGCAACAATAATCTTGGGCAAACAAGGTATTGACCTGTCAGAGCATTTGGCATTGTATCATTGGAGTTCTGATAAATTTAGAGTGTGGCAATTGGTCACACATATGTTTATGCATGGCAATGTAGCCGGGCCTGTGCCGGATTATGATGGTGGCTTTATGCATTTGTTTTCCAACATGTTTGGTTTGTGGATGTTTGGTTCTATTTTGGAAAATGTATTTGGAGCTAAACGTTTTTTGACCTTTTATATTCTCTGTGGTATTGGTGCATCCTTGCTTCATTTGGGTGTGTACAGTTATGAATTAAGTGTTTTGAAAACGGCAGTTGCTCAATTTCAAATCAATCCAACTTATAAACAATTTAGTTCGTTTTTATCTCAAAATCATATTTCGCCTTTGTCTGGCGGCGGTGCACAGTTATACAATATAAAACAAGCTTGGCAAGATAGTCCGATGGATGATAATTTTTCTAGAATGGCGAGTACGATATTAGGTTTATATCAACAAGCACATATCGATCAAGGAACTGTTGGCGCCTCAGGTGCTTTGTTTGGAATATTGTTTGCTTTTGGATATTTATTTCCTAATACACAACTGTTTTTGATGTTTATACCTATACCGATTAAAGCAAAATACTTTGTTGCATTTTATGCTTTGTTTGAACTCTATTCAGGTGTAAAAAATTCAGCGGGAGACAATGTTGCACACTTTGCCCATTTAGGCGGTATGGTGATTGCATTTATTATTATTAAAGTTTGGAATAAAACGAATAAAAAAGATTTTTACTGATGAATACATTTAAGAACAAGCCCATTTTTTTACACATTGCCAAAAGCGATGTGCTCAAAATTGCAGTATACACAACATTGACATTTGTAATTTTGCATTTTATACGCATTACGTTATTGATTGGTGGAGAGGAGACTGCATTTTTCTTTGCGAATATGTGGAACAAAATATGTTTACCACCAACACTTACGAAACTAATTTACCAACCTTGGTCCTTGCTTACCTATATGTTTACAGATATGAGTTTTATGCGTATACTAGGTAATTTAATATGGCTTTGGGTATTTGGAATGGTCATAGAAGATTTAAAAGGGATGTATCATGTACTTTCAATTTATTTGATAGGTGGAATTGTAGGCGGTTTTTGTATGGTAGCTTTTACGACATTTTATCCATCTACTCAAGCAGCCTATTTTGCTGGGGGATTGGGTGCACTTATTGCAGTGGCTATTGCAACTCTAATTTATAAACCAATGTATGAAGTTTGGTTTTTTGGTACCCTTCGTGTTCGCATGTGGGTCATCGTTGGCATATTTGTCTTGCTCAATTTAGTTTCTATCAATGTGTATACCTTGTCGATGTTAAGCATGGTTATGGGTGGTGCTTTGGTTGGTGTTTCGTATAATTTTGGATTGTCGGGTTTGTTTGAATGGAGTGCAAAAAAGTTTGCTTTGCTCGGTGGATATTTTTCCAATAATGAAAATTTTATTTTGAAAAAAGAACATAAACTACGCGTTCGTACCAACAACTCTGTGCCTTATAGAACGATTCATGTCGATGAAAGTAAAATAGATCGTATCTTAGATAAAATAAATGAAAAAGGCTTACAGTCTTTAACCGATCATGAAAAAAAGGTATTAGAAGATTATAGTAAAAAATAAAACAAGGGCATTGAGGAAGTTTATTAAATATAGCCTATTCTTCATTAGTGTAGTGAGCGCAATGTTGCTGCTATTATGTTATTTTATTCCATCAATCAATCCGTTTGAACAAAGCATGGTGGGGATACTTGCTTATTTAGCCCCCGTTTTAGTCTTTATTAATCTTTGTTCGTTTTTGTTTTGGATTTCAATGCGTAAGTATTGGTATTTAATTATCCCAATGTTTGCATTGTCAGTCACATTCAATATTTGGCGTGGTTATTTTGCTTTAAATTTTTTTGAAAAACAAGATTTTGCACCTGCTGCAAATCGCTTCACCATGATGAGTTACAATGTGCGTTTGCTGGACCTTTATAAATGGAGCGGCAAGACTGATACTCGCGAAAAAATGCTTCGTTTTTTGCAAAAAGAAAATACTGACATTCTCTGTCTGCAAGAATTTTATACTGGCAATGATAGTATTGGTTTTGATAATATCAATACGATAAAATATGCATGCAACTACGATTATGTAGAGATGTGCGATGTCAATGTCAATAAACGCGGTCGTTGGGGTAGTGTTGTATTTTCAAAGTATCCTATTATTGCCTCAAAGACATTTGACATAGATGTAAAAGGCAGTAATCGATTACAACAACTAAATTTGAAAATTAATCAAGACACGATTAGTCTATTCAATATTCATTTAAAATCGAATCGATTTACAGTTAAAGAATCAGCGTTGGTGGCAAAAAAAGAATTACCACATTGGGATGATACCACCATAAGTCGAACCCGTACGATATATGATAAAATCTTGAACAATACCATCAGTCGTGGATTAGAAGCAGAATTGGTTTCTAATATTATTGCTCAAAATAAACATACTACAATTGTATGTGGCGATTTAAATGATATAGCGAGTTCATATGTTTATTTTAAAATGAAGCACAAACTAAAGGATGCTTTTCTGGAAAAAGGTCGTGGCGTAGGTGCGACATTTGGTGGCGCAATTCCGTTGCTTCGCATTGATTATTTATTTTATAAACCAACATTAAAACTGCTAGGTTTTGAAACGAAACACATTGATTATTCTGATCACTTTCCATTAAAAGCAAATTTTGAGTTACGTGAAAAACCCTAACTTCTTTTAGTGTATTTTAAATTATATACAAAGTAATACTTGAACAAAACTACTGTAATATTATTCGGTATCTAAGCGCGTAACTTTATTGATGCCATCGAGCATTTCGAGTCTTCTGCGCAATTCTTCTAATTCTTCTTTGTGGTTGACAAAAACCATGATTCGGCCTTCAAATAAACCATCTTTTGAATCGATGCTCATGCTACGCATATTCATCTTTAATTCACCTGAAACAACATTTGTGATTTTGTGAATTACACCTACATCATCGATGCCGTTGATTAATACACCAGTTAGCAATGAAATACCTTTGTTTTTAGCCCATTTGGCTTTCACTACACGATGTCCATAGTTGGCTAATAAAGTTGAGGCATTGGGACAATTGGTTCGATGGATTTTGAGGCCTTCGCCTGTTGTCACAAAACCAAACACATCATCGCCTGGAATAGGCTGACAGCAATTGGCTAATTTGAATTGGATTTTATCGCTATTTTCACCAAAAATGACGAGCTCATACCCTTTACCTGGATGCTCTTGTTTAAAATCAGGTTCAGGTTCTAAACGCGGTATTTCCTTTTTTTCTTCGTCAATGGATGGAAGTAATTTGTCGCCAACAACCCTGAGTTTAGTCAACTCTTTTAAGTCAAAAGTATGCATGGCTACAGCATAATAAAAATCTGTAGGTGAAGGATATTTAAACAATAAACTTAACTCGTGCATAGCGGTCGAATTGGTCGAAACTTTTAAGTTGTCCAATTTTCGAAACAGGATTTCTTTGCCATCGGCAGCTATAATACGTTTCTGTTCTTTGAGATAATATTTAATGCGCGATTTAGCTTTGGCCGTAACGACAAATTTGAGCCAGTCTTCATTTGGTTTTTGCTTTTTGGACGTGATGATTTCAATCTGATCGGCATTTTTTAAAACATGATTGATAGGTACCAATTTGTAATTGACTTTAGCACCTATACATTGTTTGCCCAGTTCGGAATGGATGTCAAATGCAAAGTCCAATGCCGTAGCGCCAACGGGCAAAATGCGCATATCACCTTCAGGCGTATACGTATAAATTTCATCGTTAAAAATATCTCGTTTTAAATCTTGGATAAAATCCATTGCATTGCTTTCTGGATTTTTCAATAACTCACGAATATGTTTTAACCAATCATCCAACTTGGATTCCTGTGTATTTCCGTCTTTGTATTTCCAATGGGCAGCCAATCCTTTTTCGGCGATCTCATTCATCCGTTCAGTACGGATTTGCACTTCAACCCACTTTCCTTCGGGACCCATTACAGTGGTGTGCAAGGCTTCGTATCCATTGCTTTTTGGTGCACTAATCCAATCGCGCAGACGCTCTAAACTATGTTGGTAGTGGTTGGTAATAATAGAAAATACCTTCCAGCAATCTTCTTTTTCGTTTTGTGTTTTTAAAATAATTCGAATGGCAAATAAATCATAAACCTCTTCAAAGGTGACATGTTTGGTTTTGATTTTATTCCAAATGGAAGAAATAGATTTTGGTCGCCCAAGAATTTCAAATTGAAAATGATTGCGTTCCAATTCTTCTTTAATCGGTTTGATAAACTCATTGATATACCTCGTCCGATCGCGCTTTGTTTCTTTTAGTTTTTGGGTAATATCTTCAAACACACCACTCTCAGTAAATTTCAAAGAGATATCCTCTAACTCAGATTTAATTTCAAACAAGCCCAGTCTGTTGGCCAAAGGCGCATAAAGAAAAGAAGTTTCAGATGCTATTTTTAATTGCTTGTCGCGGCTCATGCTATCGAGTGTACGCATGTTGTGTAAACGATCAGCAATTTTAATCAAAATCACACGAGGGTCGTCAGCTAAGGTTAAGAGTATTTTTTTAAAATTTTCTGCTTGCTGTGTTGTGTCTTTTGATTCGACTACAGTTGAAATTTTAGTCAAGCCTTCTACTATTTTAGCACATGTGGATCCAAACTCCATTTCGATTTCTTTCAGCGTCACTTCAGTATCTTCAACGGTATCGTGGAGCAATGCGCATATCACTGAAGTTACACCGAGCGAAATTTCTTCGACGACAATTTTAGCTACAGCCAAAGGATGCAATATATAAGGCTCGCCCGATTTTCGACGCATATGTTTGTGCGCGTCTGCAGATATTTCAAATGCCCTTCGGACTAACTTTTTATCTCCTTTTTTTAGTCTAGCTTTCAAAGCCCTTAAGAGTGAGCGATATTCGCGTAGGATAACTTTTTTTTCTTCCTCCTCTGATAAATTATATTTTTCAACTACTTCCATACAACCTTAAATCGTAGAGTAAATATACATCATAAATGTACATTTGTAATATTGGTTCTACTTATTGATTAAAAAAAGTTACAATAACCGTATATTTAACCCAATGAAATTAGTAGTCGTTCCAACCCCCATCGGCAACCTGCAAGATATTACGCTTCGTGCACTTGAAACATTGAAGCAGGTAGATATTATTTTGGCTGAAGATACACGCACATCTGCTGTGTTGTTGAATCATTATCAAATCAGTAAGCCATTGTGGAGCTATCATATGCACAATGAACATAAAGTACTCGATAAACTGGTCGAAGAAATGCAAGCAGGTAAGACCATGGCGTTGATTACAGATGCAGGCACTCCTGCAATATCTGATCCGGGATTTTTGTTGGTAAGGGAATGTCTTAAACATGATATCCCTGTAGAATGCTTGCCTGGCGCAACGGCTTTTGTTCCAGCATTGGTTAATAGTGGTTTCCCAATTAACCGATTTGTGTATGAAGGTTTTCTTCCAATTAAAAAAGGGCGTCATACCATCTTGACACAATGGCAACAGGAAGAAAGAACAATAGTCTTTTATGAAAGCCCGCATCGTTTGGTCAAATGTTTACGTGAGTTGGCGACCTACTTAGGGGAAGATCGAGAAGTTTGTGTTTGTCGGGAGTTAACTAAGAAGTTTGAAGAGCATAAAATAGGAAGAGCAATAGATATTGCTGCGTATTATGAGGCTCATCCACCTAAAGGTGAGATAGTGATTGTGGTAAAAGGAACTTGATGGAAATGCTAAAGGGGAAATGCAAGATTCCAAAAGGGAAAATGTTTAATGAGAAATTAAAACTTATAAACTTTCAACTGCCTGCTTTCAATTGAATACTTATAAATCATCCTCATCCTTAGTACCTCTCCTTGAAGAGACAGCCTCACCCTCAATCCCTCTCTTAACAGAGACAGCCTCACCCTCAATCCCTCTCCCAAGGAGAGGGAAGGCTTCACGCTTACTTGGCTTTGTGCTTTAGGACTGCTTTCCACCACGGCGGACAGGCGTGCCTCGCAGTGACGCGATGGTTATAGTAGTGATTCGCTTTAAATCTGTTAGTAAATTGTAATGATGTATTAATTAATAACTTCCAACTCTCAAATTCTCAAATTCTCAAATTCCCAAATTTTCAAATTCCCAAATTCTCACATCTCAAACTCATATCCCCAACACATCGCTCATGCTGAATAGTCCTTTTTTGTTATACAGAAATTCAGCAGCAGTGAGTGCGCCGCTGGCGAATCCTAATCTTGAATGTGCTGTATGTGTTATCGTAATTTTATCAATTTCGGAATGATATGTTACACTATGCGTTCCTGGTGCAGGATCGATACGTTTTGAGCGAATAGAAAGTTCATTTGATTGCACATTATCTTGATTGACCCAGGCCGTTTTATGCGGATGATGGCGTAAAATTCCTTCTGCTAAAGTTACAGCTGTTCCGCTAGGAGAGTCTTTTTTTTGTGTATGGTGTATTTCTTCCATACTCACATTGTACTCGTTGTATCTACTCATGAGCTCAGCAACATAAGCATTGATTTTGAAAAACAAATTGACTCCTATACTGAAATTGCTAGCATATAAGAAAGCCGTTTCTTGCTTCAGACAAAGTTGTTGAACTTCAGGCAAATGATGAAGCCAAGCAGTCGTACCGCAAACAGTAGGTACACCAGCCATGAGGCACTTTGTTACATTGTCAAATGCGGCATCTGGTGTAGAAAATTCGATGCAGACATCTGCTTTTTTAATATTTTCTTGCGTAAAATCGATTCGATTACCATGTCCAATTTTTAAAACAATTTCATGACCTTTTTTGACTGCAATTTCTTCAATGGTTTTGCCCATTTTTCCATAGCCAATTAATGCAATTTTCATAGATGTTTAGTTTAAAGCAAATACAAGTTTTATAGCAGGTTGTCTGCGTTCGTTGATGCAAGGAAAAGTTTGAAAACTGATGTCTTTGCTCATGTCGAATGTTTTCAAATGAGCAGAAATATAGGCATCTAAGATAGAAATCAAATAACCTAAAGTGCCTGCAATGACAGTGTATTCAGTGTAAGTACGATATCCTTTTCTGAGCGTATTAATATCTTCAGTTGTATATAATGTAATGGTGTCAGTCGTAGTAGGATCTGCATCTATACGTCCTATGTATGCTTTGTGGTAATATTGATACTGTTTAATGTTGCTAATCATAAAACCTGTAATGACACCAAAGCCTGCATAAGTTAAACCTGCTTTCCAATATTGTCTGTTATAGATTTGTCCTAAACCTGGTACTAATGCAGAATACATACCTGCACGTTTGGGTAAGGGTGTTTTGGTATTGAATTTAAAAATAGAATCAGGAAAAGAAGGCTTTAGTTGCGTTTCAGTAGGAATTGTTTTTTTTAAGTTTAAACTATCCTTGGTTTGCCCCATAGTGGTTTGACATTGAACAAATAAATACAACAAACCTAACATGAAATACTGCAGGTAAGGTTTACATTGTATTTGAACCGATTTTTGTAGCAATGTTCGGAAAATTAGGTTACAAATTCATTTTATCAAGAATACGCTCTAAATCATTGTCGTTGTAGAATTCCAGCACAATATTGCCCTTGCCATTTTTCTTGCGATCAAGTTTAACTTTTGTGCTCAAATGCGAGGCGATTTGGTCTTCAATACGTTTGTACGCTGGTGGCAATTCTATGGTTTTGGATGCTTTGGGTTGAGAGCCTTGCTTTTGTTGACCTATATTTTTAATCAATTCTTCGGTAGCACGAACAGACAATTGTTTTTCGATGATTTCTTTGGCAACAAAAAGTTGTTGTTCAATGTGTTCCAATCCTAGAATAGCACGTGCATGTCCCATACTCAGTTCTTTGTTTCGAACAGATACTTGAACAGAAGGAGGCAATTTGAGCAATCGAATGTAGTTTGTTACTGTACTGCGTTCTTTTTTCATGCGATCGGCCACTTCTTCTTGGGTTAGGTTGCACTCGCTCATGAGGCGCTTATACGCTAAGCCAATTTCAATAGCGTTTAAATTTTCGCGTTGTAAGTTTTCAAGCAGTCCCATTTCCAAGATTTCTTGGTCGTTGGCTATACGAACATATGCTGGAATGTCGGTTAGACCAGCCAAATGGGACGCCTTAAAACGTCGTTCTCCAGAGATTAATTGAAACTTTTTATTGGCTAGTTTTACAACTGTAATGGGTTGAATAATATCATGTAATTTGATGGATTCGGCTAACTCTTTTAGCGGAGCTTCATCAAATGTACGTCGAGGTTGCTTGGGATTAACCTCTATCATAGTTAAAGGTATGCGTGTAATGCTACCGACTAGCACCTCATCTTCTTTGGGTGTTGCTGTGGGCATGGCATTAACTTCATCTCTGATATTGCCGAGCAAAGCGCCTATGCCTTTGCCTATTTGTGCTTTTGTATTTGGTTTATTGCTCATTCTCTTCTATTTCAAACGTTTTATCGCTATTTTTAATTTTGGTCATATCGTTGCGTTGCAATATTTCCTTGCCTAAGTTTAAATAATTTAATGCGCCCGTAGAATCGGCATCGTACATTAAAACAGGTTTGCCCAAACTTGGCGCTTCACCTAGTCTCGTATTGCGGTGTATGATGGTATGAAATACTGAGTCTTCAAAGTGATTTTTTACCTCTTCTACCACTTGGTTCGATAAACGTAATCGGCCATCGTACATAGTCATTAAAATGCCTTCAATAGCCAGTTTAGGATTTAAACGAGATTGAACGATTTTGACTGTATTTAATAATTTACCTAAGCCTTCCAAAGCAAAAAATTCGCATTGAACAGGTATAATGACGCTATCACTTGCTGTAAGTGCATTGACCGTAATTAAACCCAATGAAGGGGAACAATCAATAATGATAAATTCGAATTCATCGCGCACATCTTGCAAAACTTGTTCTAATTTTTTTTCACGATTGGGATGGTTTATCAATTCTATTTCGGCACCGACTAAATCCAAGTGTGAAGGTAATAAATACAAATTAGGTGTTTCGGTTTCTAAAATGACCTGCTTAATGGCAGTATCATTGACCAAACAATCATATACGCTCAGTTGTATGTTGCGAAGGTCGAAACCATTGCCTGTTGTGGCATTTGCTTGTGGATCGGCATCAATCAACAAGGTTTTATAATCGAGTACTGCAAGGCTGCAAGCCAAATTTATAGCAGTGGTGGTTTTGCCTACACCACCTTTTTGATTTGCTATTGCTATTATTTTTCCCATCAGCTACAAAAATGCTACTTATTATTGGTAAACTAAATTTTTTTTATGCACCGAATGTCTAGAAAATCGTTTTTTGCCATAGAATGAAAGTTAATTTTTTCGTAAAGATGCCATTAGTGAAGCTTTTAGATGAGGAGAATAATAACCCTGCTAACAAATAGGATGTTGTAATGAGGAAATAGACTTGTTTACTTTATAATTATTTCAATTAAAAGTTGGACTACTTTCAGTATTTTGTCAGCATGAACCTCGACTTTTTTTCACATCAAGCAGATTATTATGCAAAGTATAGACCTACATACCCTCAAGAATTATATGATTTTGCATTGACATTGGTCAATAAAAGGGATTTGGTATGGGATGTAGCAACAGGAAATGGTCAAGCTGCAGCTCATTTATCGTCCTATTTTAAACAGGTATATGCTACTGATTTGAGTCAGCAACAATTAAGTCATGCTACACATCAAGAAAATATTATTTATCAATTAGAATATGCTGAAAATTGTAGTTTGCCAAACAATTCAGTAGATATAATCACAGTAGCAACTGCAATACATTGGTTTGATTTAGAAAAATTTTATCAACAAGTCAAACGTGTGCTAAAGCCAAATGGAATTTTGTTTGCATGGAGTTATGGAGGATGTAAAATAAGTCCTGAAGTGGATAAAGTGATTGATTATTTCAATTTTGAGTATCTTTTGGACTATTGGCATGAGGGGCAAAAATGAATTGGAACGACAAATACCAGTCTTTAAAGATGCCTTATCCTATTGTTGAAACACTCCAATTTGTTGCCAAGGC
>JBILCF010000044.1:0-17409 GCA_044353325.1 Chitinophagaceae bacterium
CGTCAAATGTCTTTTTCTTAATAGGAACTTCGTTTGGTGAGCGTTTGTTTTTTGTACCGTCGTTGGGATTGTGCATAGCTGTTGTATTCGCATTGGCACATTATACACACAAAAACAATGATGAAAGTAGCCTTTTCAAAGGCCTTTCGGGTTCGCCAATTTTATTTGGCGTCTTGCTGCTAGTTTCTGCTTTGTATAGTTACAAAACATATTCGAGAAACGAGGATTGGAAATCGGATTACAAATTGTTTTCGCGCGATATCGAATATTATCCCAATTCAACACACCTTTTGTTTTACATGGGGAATCACTTATCAGGCAATGAGCGTAAAGAAGTATTGACAGACGAACTCACACAACTTGGTTACACTACAGCTCAAATCAATGATTCGGCAGCCAAAGAAAGTGCAAAGTCTATTTATTATTTACAAAAGTCAATGAGTATTTATCCTGCATTACCTTCGGATGGATACAATCAATTGGGAAAAGCATATTTCAATTTTTCTGAAGGAATTAAAACATCAGGGAATATACAGGAATATTATAGATACCTCGATAGCGCCAACAAATATTACCAAAAAGCGTATAGCGAGGATAGTACCAATGGAATATTTATCAATAATCTGGGTACAGTTTTGTACAACAAGGGTATGCTCATGATACAAATGCAACAGCAACAAGAAGGGGTCAATTTGTTGATGCAGTCGTTTCCGTACTTTGTAAAAGCACATACAAAAGATTCTACTGAGAGTGATTTTATGAACAATATCGGTTGCATTTATGGTACCACTGGTCGACCAGATAGTGCTATCTATTGGTTTGAAAAAGCCTTGGCAAAAGATTCATTGGATTTGACTTCCATTCAATTTTTAGATATTACTTGGCGCAACAAGGGGCAAGTGCAACTTGCAGATTATTATAAAATGATGGCAGACAGAGTAAGAGCGACCAAGACACAACAGATAAGGCAATAGAGTGGGATTATAGATAATTTAATTCTTGAAATAATACTTTTGCTCGTTGTTCCAACAACTTGCAATAGTCTTTTTTATACTCTTCCGTCAAAAAGCTTTTTTGCACAAAATCCTTCATTTCAAATACGCAGTAATAAAAATTTTCGAGCATGGTATCGAGTACTTTCTTGCTGAGGCCACTGTTTTCAAATGCAGCTAAAAAGTCATTGTAACGAAGCTTTCTTTTTTTGCCATTGAGTGTCAATGCAAGTTCTTCTGTATCTGCAGGGTTTACGAGTGCTGTAGAAAGCAAATCGTAAGCAGGTGCAAGGCCAAATCCTAAGCCTGGCTCTTCAAGCAACGAAAAATTTTTCAAATGCATATCGGCATTGCCTGTCAAAAATGAAAATACCACCACTTCGTAAAAATTAGTAACATCGAGTAGAGGATTCGCGGAGTATTTGAGTATAGCTTTAGCCACTTGTTCGTGGCTTCCTTTGTATTTGTCTTCGGTGAGTCGTTCGGTAAGTTGACACATATCCTCCATGTGTAATTTTCCTTTTCGAGTTCGGTCTATACGCTTGGTCAGATAGCATCGCGTGCCATCTTGGAGGTAGCAAAGTGTATGCGGTACAGTTTGCAAACCACATACTTCAGCTAAGTGCATCGTGAGGTCTTCTACTTCTGGCAAAAACGGATAATACTCACTGGGTGGTTTGAGTATGTAATCGCCATAGAGTCCTACTATGGT
Organism: Chitinophagaceae bacterium; assembly: GCA_044353325.1. Lineage (GTDB taxonomy): Bacteria > Bacteroidota > Bacteroidia > Chitinophagales > Chitinophagaceae > OLB11. Next base: position 1,705 of record JBILCF010000044.1, read on the forward strand.
CAGTTTTTTGACCGTATTGTTTGCTTCTTTGCGGTGCAAGCTGAGCGATACTTTGGCTTGTACGCCTGTTACGGCCATTTTGCTTTGTATTACTTGAGAAGCTAGTTGCTCTAGATCTTGTTTGCTATAGGATAGTAGAGGTGTTTCTAATTGTCCAAAAAACTTTTTATTACATGCCTGATGAAATGCGGCATTTATATCGTGCAATTCTTCATAACAGTATAAACAACGATGTCGATGTATAGTAAAATCTAATGCGCGCTCTTCCACTACCGATGTTTGTTCGGCTTGTAGTTTTAAATGCTGATATTTCTTTTTATAGTTTTTCATGGCCTCACCCTCGGTCCCTCTCCAAAGGATAGGGAAGCCTTTGCGCATAGAACGTTTAGAGTTTTTTTTTTATTTTGTTTTAAACCTCACCCTTAGTCCCTCTCCAAAGGTTAGGGAAGCCTTTGCGCTTAGTTTGTTTAGAGTTTATTATTTTATTTTTTTTCGAATTTAAAGTTTTTAAATTTTCAACTTTTCAAAGTTGTTCTATACTCACTGCTCCTATACAATCTTTACAACAGGCTAGAAGTAATCCCATACGATCTTTTTGATTGAGTTTCCAGTTGCGTTCGGCTATGTCTAGCAGCCATCCTTCAGGTATGAGTCCATCAAAAAATGGAAATAGAATATTGCTTTGGTATACTTCGCTTCGCAAAGGCAAGGTCAGACTTACAGCTTGTGCCTCTTTATCTATTAAATATTCTTTTAAATACTCAAAGGTATATCCTTGCTCGGTTTCTTGTAGCTTGCCTGCTAGCTGCGTTTTCATATATACATTAGCTATTCTTCTCATGGTTTAATAGTTTTGTTCGGTCTATAGGTACTGGACCTAGTTGGTGTCCAAAAAGTATAAGTACATCATTGACTTTATCAATACGCAAGGTAGCTTTATTGTTTTCGAGTTCGCGTACAAATCGTAAGCCTACACCCGCTTTTTCGGCTAGTTCTTCTTGTGTTATTTTCAATAGTTTTCGTCTGTTTTTGACAAACAAGGCTAGTTCGTTTTTTGACATTTTATTGCTTTTTTATACCTTTTCGAATACAAATATACAATTTTATCAAAATTAAGTATACGATAGGGTATATTTTAACAATTTTATTGATAAAATATATCATATAGGGTATATTATAATCGTTTTTAATTGTAAATATACCTTTTTGGGTATAATGCAAATTGTAATTTTTAAGTAGCTAAAGCTTTTTTAAAATTTTACAATTGTTTATGTCGATATAAAATATTCATTGTACAAATTAGTGATATGTACTGAAAGCTATCAGTTTGGACTATAGAATATTTATAATCGGCATAATTTAGCTTATGCGTTAATAAGTTTTAGCATGTCCTCATGAATTTTACCATTTGTAGCAAGAGTTTCTTTGTCGTAGATATCATAAGGTTCGCCCTTGAAATTGCTGATACGTCCTCCGGCTTCTTCTATGATGAGATAGCCAGCTGCAATATCCCAAGGGTTTAAATTATACTCCCAAAATCCATCGAAACGGCCAGCAGCAACCCAACACAAATCGATAGCAGCCGAACCCAATCGACGAACCGGCAAACCCATACGAATAAAGCGTTCAAAAACGGGTATAGGATCGGTGGTAACTGTAGCCCATTTGTATGGAAAACCAGTGACAAGACAGGCACTTTCAATGGTGCTTTTGGTGGAAACGGATAATCGGCGATTGTTTAAAAATGCACCTTTACCTTTTTCGGCAAAAAACAATTCATTCATAAATGGATTAAAAACAGCCCCCATGAGCATTTTACCATCTTGCTCTAAACCAATACTTACACAACAAATCGGAATGCCATGAGCAAAATTTACAGTTCCGTCTATGGGATCAATAACCCATTTATAATTTGATGCAGTGCTCAGTTCTCCAACTTCTTCGCTCAAAATAAAATGCTCCGGAAATTCCGATTTAATGACATCTATAATAGCATCCTCGGAACGCTTGTCGGCTTCGGTTACAAGGTTATTAAGGGTGTCTTTACTTTCTATTTCAAATGTGCCTTCAAAGAAATGTTTGAGGACATCGGCGCCGGCATGAATTGCACGAAGGAGCGTATTTTTTAATAAATCATTCATTTTATTCCAAGTATTCGGTTATTTTTGGAGTTGTACAAATATAGTCCGTTTTTATTCTACTATGCAATTAAGTGTCATCATTGTAAATTATAACGTCAAATACTTTCTAGAGCATTGCCTCTTGTCGGTATTGCGTGCATGCCATGGAATTGATGCGGAAGTGATTGTAGTAGACAATTTGTCTAAGGATGGGAGCGTAGAAATGGTGCGCGAAAAATTTCCAACTGTAAAGCTCATAGCCAATACTGAAAATGTCGGTTTTGCCAAAGGCAACAATATTGCAGTAGCGATTGCGAAAGGTGAATATATTTTGTACCTTAATCCAGATATGATTGTACCTGAGGATTGTTTTCAGTTGTGTTTGGCATATATGCAAGCACATCCCGAAGCAGGTGCATTAGGATGCAGATTGGTTGATGGAAAGGGACAGTTTTTACCTGAGTCCAAACGAGGGTTCCCTTCGGCACAAGTTGCATTTTTTAAAATTAGTGGTTTGTCTTCATTGTTTAAAAAATCAAAATTTTTCAATCAATATCATCTAGGCTATCTATCCGAGTTTGAAACCAACGAAGTGGATGTCTTAGTTGGTTGTTTTATGTTTTGTCGAAAAAAAGTAATTGATAAAGTGGGTAGTTTTGATGAAGATTATTTTATGTACGGAGAGGATATTGATCTTAGTTATAAAATAAACAAAGGAGGCTTTAAAAATATTTATTTTCCAGAAACGACTGTGATTCATTACAAAGGAGAAAGCACCAAAAAAGGTAGTTTGAACTATGTAAAAATGTTTTACCAGGCTATGATCATTTTTGCCAAAAAACATTTTAAATCATCGCAAAAAGGGATGTATGTCATGCTCATTCAATTTGCAATATATCTGAGAGCGATATTGGCATTTGTGGGCAATGTATTTAGCATTATCAAATTACCATTGATAGATGCGATGTTGTTATTGGGTTCGCTAATGATTATGAAGTCAGTTTGGATAAAAAACATCAAAACCGATACCGACTATTCGAATGGATTGATTGCAGTTTTTTTTGTTACCTATATACTCACATGGTTGTTTTCGATGTTTGTTAATGGTGGATACGATAGGCCTTACAAAGCAGGACGAGTACTGCGAGGAATGCTAATTGGTGGTATACTTACCATAGCGATATATGGCTTGTTACCCGAGACCATACGATTTTCGAGAGGTATAACTGTATTAGGCGCCTTGATGGGTACGCTGATGATATTGGCTGTGCGTAAACTGTTGCAATATTTAAACGTAAAAAGTTTAGAACCCGATAATCAACAACATCAGCAAGTGATGATTATAGGCAATGAACAAGAAGAAAATGAAATTCGCAGCTTATTACATAAAGCATTTATTGAAAAAAATATAGTTGGAACAGTAAGTCCATTTGATCAAAAAAGTGCTTTTCATTTGGGTGTATTTCAGCACACAAAGCCACTGAGTCAATTGTATAAAATTACTGAAATCATTTATGCACAAGGTTGCTTGAGTTTTAAAGAGATTATAGAAAATATGCAAGCTTGTGGTGCTAGTATAGATTACAAAATACATGCACAAGGCACAGATAGTATTATCGGGAGTAACTCAAAAGACACAGCTGGCGATTTGTATACTACCGAGTTAATCTATCAAATTACCACTACCATTTCGAAACGCAATAAGCGCTTGGTTGATGTTTGTGTTGCTTTGTTATTTATTGTTGGAACTCCTTTTTTAATCTGGTTTGTCCGAAACAAAGGGGCTTATTTTTTAAATATGGTCTTGGTACTCGAAGGCGATAAAACATTTGTAGGCTATTCGGATCCTCAATTTCCAAAACTCAAACCACACCTGTTAGAAACTTATCCTGTAGTAGAAGGTTTTGAAATACCAAAAGAAAATAAGGAACATTTGGATTGGTTGTATGCCAAAAACTATGATGCTTGGCAAGATGTGAGATTGATATGGGAGAAATGGAGGATGATGTAGGAATGAATTCTTATTCACCCTCTTTCGGAATATTCAAATTTTTGAATAATTCCTCCATTTTAAATACATAATCTAAGGTATCGTCTAAATAATATTGAACGACAGGTATTTTACGCACTTGATTTTTGATGCGAGAAGCCAATTGCTTGCGTAAGTTCCAATCCTGCTCTTTGATGTGTTTAAGCATATGATCAGGCTGAGGGATTTGGAAAAAACTAAGGTAAATACGAGCCTCCATCAAATCGGGGGTTACTTTGACTTTCGAAATCGAAATCATACCACCGTCTATCACATTTAATCCTTCGCGCTGAAAAATATCGCTCATTTCATGCTGTATTAAGCTTCCAATTTGCTTTTGACGTTTACTTTCTTCCATCATCTTACATTTAAAAGTGTAAATTTACACTTTATTATTCGAATGAAAGCAATCCGCACTATTTTGCCTTACCTAAAAGGCAAATGGAACTACGTCCTTGTTTATGCCATGTCTAATTTGTTGTCTGTTGTGTTTTCTACACTAACAGTCGCTATGATAGGTCCTTTTTTGGAAATGCTCTTTGGTAGCCAAAGCATGCTCACCACAAATCCAGGTTTTACTTGGTCGAAAGAGGGTATTACCAATTATTTTAAATTTTTATTGTCCGATTTTATTGCTTCGCATAACAACGATAAAGTATACGGTCTTATTTTTATCTGCGCAGTTGTTATCGTTTCAACCTTATTCAAAAATCTATTTTTTTATATATCGCGGTATACCTTGAATCCGCTCCGAAATGATATTATCAAACGCATTCGAAAACAATTGTTTGATAAAATTATTCAACTTCCAGTTGGTTTTTTTACCAATGAACGCAAAGGAGATATTTTGTCTCGCATCACCAACGATGTTACAGCGGTTGAAGTATCTATTATTTCGATGATGGAACTCCTTTTTAGTACACCCATTACGGTTATTTTTTACTTCGTGGTTTTACTTATGATTAGTCCAAAATTGTTTTTGTTTCTATTGGTTTTGCTACCTATAGCCGGATTAATCATAGGTAGAGTGAGTAAAAGTTTGAAACGAACTACATTGACTACACAGGAAAAATTGGCCAATATTTTGACCATTGTAGAAGAGACCTTAGGCGGTTTACGTATTGTAAAAGCGTTTAGAGCCGAAAACAATAGAATGGATGCTTTCGCACACGAAAATGAGCATGTCATGCGGCTCAATAATTCAATTGCTTCTCGTCGCGAACTAGCGTCACCAATGTCAGAATTTTTAGGCATTCTCATTTTAAGTGTCATTATTTGGTTTGGTGGTAATATGGCTTTGAGTGAGCCCGTCGAAATAGAGCCAAGCATGTTTATCATGTTTATTTCGTTGTTTTATTTTCTAATCAATCCCCTCAAATCATTGTCTCAAGTATTTTACAACTTGCATCAAGGTCGAGCGAGTTTGGAACGTATCAATATGATTATGGATGCAGAAAATACGATCGTAGATAGTCCCAATGCTTTGCCAATAGCGCATTTTGACCATAGTATAGAATTTAAAAATGTATGTTTTTCTTACGAAGGCAAGCAGGTGTTGAACAATATCAATTTAACGATTCATAAAGGAAAAACTATAGCCATCGTAGGAGCTTCGGGTGCGGGTAAAAGTACCTTGGTGGATTTGATACCAAGATTTCATGATGTATCCGAAGGAGAAATATGGATCGATGGAAAGAATATAAAAAGCTACAAACTTGATGATGTGCGTAGTTTGATGGGCATTGTCTCGCAAGAACCTATTTTGTTTAATGACAGTATACAAAACAATATCGCACTAGGTGGTAATCAACAAGATATTGAAGCAATACACCATGCGGCAAAAGTGGCCAATGCATTTCAGTTTATTGAAGAAAAGGAACAAGGTTTTGAGACTACAGTCGGTGATAGAGGGTCTAAACTCAGTGGAGGTGAAAAGCAACGAGTAACTATAGCACGAGCAATTTTTAAGAATCCACCCATTTTGATTTTGGACGAGGCTACCTCTTCGTTGGATACTGTCAGTGAACGTCAAGTGCAAGAAGCTATAGACAATTTAATGCAAAATAGAACGTCGATTGTCATAGCACATCGATTGTCTACGGTACAAAACGCTGATGAAATTATAGTATTGGAGCAAGGCGAAATCAAAGAACGTGGAACCCACGGTTCGCTTATAGCCCAACAAGGTATTTATAAGAAGTTGGTAGATATACAGCAGGTTTTACAATAATTTTCTGAAAATTATACAGAAAGCCATTATATTTGGGTTTGAAATCATAGTAGTGTTTCATTTTATGACTAAGATATGATTCTGATTATCGCGAATTAAAAATTAAATCAAATGAAAAAAATCATTTTTGCAGGCTTATCGTTTATTACATTAGTTGCTTTTTCGTCGTGCAATAAAGATTATACTTGCAATTGCACTTTTCCGAGTAATCCTGCAAAAGATTTTAGCGTAACTTTAGAAAGCATGCGTCATAATGATGCTAAAGTGATGTGTCGCGATTACAGTTCTTTCATAGATACAACAAGTTTGACCGATGGTACATGTACCTTGAAATAATGTCTTTCTGATTCAATAATTATACTTTTCTTTCCATCGTAATTTCAAGAAATTACGAATTTCCTCTTCTCGTGCATTTTGACCTGGTGTATACAAAGTCGTATTTTGTATTGCATCTGGCAAAAATTCTTGACCCGAAAAGTTCATTGGATTGTCATGGTCATATTGATAGTTTTTGCCATAATCTAAGTTTTTCATAAGCGTCGTTGGTGCATTTCGTATGGGTAAAGGAACTGGTAAATCTCCATATTGTTTTACGAGCTGCTGAGCTTTGCCAATGGCTAAATAGCTTGCATTGCTTTTGACCGAAGTAGCCAAATAAACTGCGCATTGTGAAAGTATAATCCTCGATTCGGGGTAACCAATTTTACTAACTGCATCAAATGTAGCGTTGGCCAATAGCAACGCATTGGGATTTGCATTGCCTATATCTTCGCTCGAAAATATCAACATTCTACGTGCTATAAACTTGACATCTTCTCCACCTTCAATCATACGTGCTAGCCAATACACAGCAGCATTGGGGTCGCTACCACGCATACTTTTAATGAATGCCGAAATGATGTCATAGTGCTGTTCGCCATTTTTATCGTATAGGGCTATTTTGGATTGTGCTATTTCTATAACTAATTGATTGGTAATGGCCTGCTCCAAAGGAACATGTTCTGTCACAAGTTCAAGTAAATTCAATAATTTGCGGGCATCGCCACCTGATAATTGTATAATTGCTTCGTATTCGGATATCGAAATATGTTTTTCTTTTAAAAAAATATCCGTTTGCAAAGCATGATTGATGAGCTCAACTAAATCATCGTATTCAAGTGCTTTGAGTACATAGACTTGGCATCGACTTAGCAAAGCCGCATTGACCTCAAAGGAAGGGTTTTCGGTTGTTGCACCAATCAAAGTAATAATTCCTTTTTCGACGGCACCCAATAATGCATCTTGTTGTCCTTTATTAAATCGATGTATTTCATCGATGAACAATATTACACGTTCTTGTGTTTTAGCTTGTTCTATTACCTCACGCACATCTTTTACTCCACTCGATATTGCACTTAAAGTATAAAAAGGCACTTCCAAAGTATTGGCAATGATATTGGCAATGGTAGTTTTGCCTACTCCAGGTGGTCCCCAAAGAATCATAGAGGGTATGTTTCCTTTTTCTATTGCGCTTCGTAAAATACTACCTTCGCCTGTCAAATGTTTTTGGCCAGCTAAATCGTCCAAAGAAGTGGGTCTTAATCGTTCTGCTAAGGGGTATGCCATAAAGTAAAATTACAAGTTAAAACCCAATTTAGTATATAGAATATTGAAATGTTTCAAACATAAAAACATGGGTAAAATACAACGTAATCATAATCTATATTTTTAAGCAAAGAATAAGCCTACCTTCGCTAAAATACCATCAGTTTATGGCAAATTATATTATAGCAGGTGGTTCTGGTTTTGTAGGAACTCATTTGACGGATTTATTGCTCAAAGAAGGTCATGTTGTATACATTTTATCAACGCGTAAACAAGTTAGTTCGAGAAGAAATGTACACTTTGTGCTTTGGAATACTAAGAATAAAACCATAGAAAATCTTTCTCATCTTGGCGAATGTAAAGTCATCAATTTGGCAGGTGCGGGTGTTGCTGATAAGCGATGGACACCCGAACGAAAAAGGGAGATCATAGATAGTCGTGTGGATAGTCTCGATACTTTGTATCACGCAATTCAGTCGGGTAATATGCATACAGATCATATTGTTTCGGCTTCGGCAATAGGTTATTATGGTGAATCCAACAAAGTATGCATAGAAAGTGATTTGAGCGACGAAAGTTTTCTTTCATCTACATGTATGATTTGGGAAGATGCTGCTTTGAAATTACAAGATTTGAAATGCAGCCTGTCTATAGCACGTATAGGCATAGTATTGGGTAAAGAAGGTGGTGCATTGAAAGAATTTTTAAAACCCATGCAATTTAGAATAGCTGGAATACCGGCCAATGGTCAACAAATTTATAGTTGGATACATGTGGTGGATTTATGTCGAATGCTATATTTTTTGGCAGAAAACAATAAAAAAGGTGTTTTCAATGCTGTTGCTCCCGAACCAAGTACTGTAAATCAAATTTTCAAGGAAATGATTAGGGTCAAAAATCAATTTATTTTAAAAATACATGCACCACAATTTGCATTAAAATTAATATTGGGAGAAATGGCAATAGAGGTTCTTAAATCGTGTCATGTCAGTAGTCAGAAAATTGTTGATACAGGATTTGTGTTTCAATATCCAGACATTTCTTCATGTATTCAGTCGTTGCTTAAGCCTAAAAGCTAAGTGAGACAAGGGCAGTAAGTTTTTTTTAACATGTAAATATAGTTTACTCCATGACTAACAATTACTTTTGTTTTGTGAAAAAAGGGCTTTTGAGTATTTTCTTGATCTTGGGTATTTGTATCCAAGCAAAAGCACAATTAAACATCAAAGGTTATGTTTATGATTCAATTACTAAAAAAGGATTGACGCCTGTCCGAGTTGAAAATTTAACTACACATCAAGGTGTTTCTACATTGTACAATGGCGAGTTTCAAATTGAAGCTAAAGAAGGAGATTATATTTATTTTACTTATGTAGGTTACAAAAATAAATCCATTAGAGTAACTTCTGCAATGGCCAATTCCTCTACTATTCTGTATTTACAAGTCAAAACAGTTCAACTTAAAGATGTAACGATATACCGAGGACCTACAGAATACCAAAAAGATTCTGCTCATAGAGCCTCTATTTATAAAAGTGCATTTGAATATAACCAACAGAAATCTATCATGACGCCTGTAACGAGCGTTTATCAGAAATTTTCAAAAAAATATAAAAATCTAAGAAAATTTCAAGATCAAATCATTGGCATGGAACAACAGAAGTTTATCGATTCTCGATATACTCCAGAATTGGTGCAATCAATGACCAAATTGCCTGAAGATTCAGTTATTCATTTTATCAATGCATTTCCAATGGATTTGGATTATGCGCGTGCAGCATCAGATTTAGAAATAAAAATGTGGATTAAGCACAATTTTCAAACCTATAAAGCCAATTTACGCAAGAAATCGAAGTAAAAGGATATTCATATTTTCGAGTATTTAATTATTAATGGCTTATTTATATTATAAAATATCTTAATTGCATCTAAGTTCGATGAATGGATTGCCATAATTTTTAGATTCGTCTTATATTTACCCTTTAAAGTCATTTTTTGGATAATATTCAGCTTCAAACAGGTAAAAAAGTCTATTTCGCCTCTGATTTTCATTTTGGCATACCCGATTATGCCACTTCCAGAATAAGGGAGGAAAAAATTTGTGCATGGTTGGACGAAATTAAAACTGATGCACAACAAATTTACCTGATGGGTGATTTGTTTGACTCTTGGATGGAGTATAAAAAGGTTGTTCCAAAGGGTAATATTCGTTTTTTGGGCAAATTGGCAGAACTTTCAGATGCAGGAATAGAAATTATTGTATTTACGGGCAATCACGATTTGTGGATGCATGGTTATTTTGAACAAGAATTGAATGTCAAAGTCTTTAAAACTATTCAGACCATACAAATTAATGATAAAATTTTTCATTTGGGGCATGGTGATGGTGTTTGTAAAAAAGAGACCTCCTATCTTTTGTTGAAAAATCTATTGCACAATAAAGTAGCTCAATTTATTTACAGACAGGTGCACCCAGATTTGGGATTAAAGCTTGCAGATTATTTTAGTCGCATGGGTCCAAAGCACAAATATGCTGATTTGAAAATGAAGTCCGATGAGGAAGAATTTCAATTATTGTATGCAAAAGAAATTATTTCTAAAACATATTATGATTTTATTATATTTGGGCATAGACATATCCCAATTATCTTAAAACTCAATGGCAGCGCTACTTTTGTCAATTTAGGTGACTGGATTTCGCACTATACCTATGCCCAATTTGATGGCGAAAAATTGGAATTGAAAAAATATTGAAATAAAATGACAGAAAGAGTTTGTCCCACTTCACATTTAGCACTAAATTAGCCATCTGAATTTAATTGTAAACCGAGTTTATATCAAGTTTAACATAAAGAATATGAAAAGAATAGTTACCTCACTCATCCTTATTTTGGCTTTTGGATTTCAGTTGCAAGCGCAACTTCAACCCATGAATTCGGCATGCGAACAAAATCCATGTCAAGCGAGAGCCATATGTGGAACTGTTACGAATAACAACTTTTCGTATCAATCCAATACAGGTAATCCTCTAGGAGCAGGTTCTTGTGGCAATGCTCTAGGTGGAACTTTTGGTTTTGTTCAAAACTGGATGTATTACAAAATTACTTGTTATACCTCTGGTACATTTAACTTTTCATTGGTCGCATTAGATCCAGGAAGTGATTTAGATTGGGCATTATGGAATACAACGGTTTCAGGATGTGCTTCTGTATTAACTGGTGCTGTTCCAATAGAGTGTAATTCTTATCCTGGTGGTGGTGGTGTACCGACTGGTATTGCTGCTGTTGCTGCATTAGGTTTTGAACCTACAGTTAATATGGTAGCTGGTCAAACCTATATTTTAGGTATTAGTCGTCGTTCAGGTGGATTAGTTACAACAGGTTTTACATTAACAACATCTGGAACTGCTGGTTTACTTCCACCGCCTCCAGCGCTAGCATCTGTAGTTCCGTTTAATGCATGTTCAGCTGCTGATACAGTAAAACTAAAACTTACGACTCCTGTTCGTTGTACAGGTATAGCCCCATCAGATTTTAATATTACGAATAGTCCAAACATCAGTGCTGCTTACGGAGCAAGTTGTCCAGGATGTCTTGGAGCAACGGGTTTCAACTACAGTAGTGTTTCAGATACTGTTGTTTTAGTTTTTAATCCGTCGCTAGCACCAGGTACATATACTGTGGCTTTAAATGCAAATGCATTTTTAGATATTTGTGGTGTTCCTTCAAATTCAGTACCAACTGTCACTTTTTCAGTTTCAGCAGGTTTAAAAGATTCCATTCGTACAGGATTTAACTGTGCTACATCTACTTATATAGATACAGTTTATGGTAAAAATGGCGTATCACCTTATAATTTCAAATCTCAAGGTGCTGGTCAAACCAATACATATGGTCCTGCTGTTCCGAGTTTTCAAGTTTTCACGGGCTTAAGTGGTGGTAATACTTATACATTTACTGTAAAAGATGCAGCAAACTGTACAGCAGACTCTGTATTGTTTCACCCACCATATCTACCGATCAATATTCAAACATATAAGAAAAATCCTCCATGTCACAACCAGTTTTTGTTGGACACCTTTAGAGTAACCAATGTAACAGGAGGTAAACCACCTTATACATTTGCACTTACAAGTACACCTGCTGGCGCTGCAGCATCAGCTATTCAATATGCACCTGGTTCATGGAACAATTTACCTCAAGGTAATTATACTATCACAGTTACAGATGGTTGGGGTTGTACAGCTACTGCAACAGCCAATATTCCCAATCCAACATTGTTAACTTTTCCTAATCCAACCTCAACAAATCCGTTTTGCTTTGGAGATAGTACAGGAACTATAACGGTCAATGCTGCTGGGGGATCAGGCATCATTTCATATTCAATTAATCCAAATCCTCCAACAGCAGTTATCCCACCTGCAGGAACAAACCCTGCAACCATTACAGGACTTCCAGGTGCACCTTCACCAGGTTTAACATATACAATTACAGCTATCGATGCTAATGGTTGTAGTATAACAAACACTCGATCGTTAACTACGCCAGCCATAATAACAATTAGCACAGCCGCTGCGAATTTTGCCAATCCAACATGTCCAAACCCATGTGGAGGAACTATCACTGCATTTGCTATTGGAGGAACTGGTGGTAAGAAATTTTATCGATTACCTTTAATTACGCCACCCAACACATATACAGACTCTGTTCTAGCTAATGGTGGTCAATTTCAAAATTTGTGTGCAGGTACCTATACCATATTATGTCGAGATGTCGTTGGTTGTACAAACACGGCAGTATTCAACTTAGTAATGCCTCCAATTCCTGATATCGTTTTAAATACTGTTACAAACGTATTGTGTAATGGTGGATGTAATGGTCAAATATTGTCAACAACAACTGGCGGTACAACACCGTATGCGTTTTCGATAACACCTTCAAATAATCTACCTTGCGGTAATGCTGTATTGTTTGGAACTGGTGATTATCAAAATTTACCAGCTGGTACATATAAGATTGTAGTTACCAGTCCAAATCAATGTAAAGACTCTATTCAAAATATTTCGATAACGCAACCACCAGTTTTGGCTTGGAACAGTGTGACTTTCACAGATATTCTTTGTTTTGGCAATAACACTGGTGATATCCAAGCAAATGCGAATGGAGGTTCTGGTACAATATCATATACCATTTCGCCATTAGGCCCACAAACAAATACAACAGGTAATTTTATCAACTTAACAGCACAGTGTTATACTGTAACTGCAACAGATGGTAATTTATGCAGTATCACTACTCAAGTTTGTTTAGGGCAACCAACACAATTAACCGTCAGTATAGCAACTTCAAATCCAGCAACTTGCTTTGGCTTGTGCAATGGTACAGCTACTGTAACAAATAATGGTGGTGGTACCCCTGGTATACCAGCATATACTTATTCTATTGCTGGTTTTAGTTCGCCAATTATAAATCCTACTACTGGTGCTGCAAGTGCATTATGTGCAAATAATATTTATACTATCACAATAACTGATGGATATCTATGTACAGCGACAACAATGGTTTCAATAACTCAGCCAACAGCAGTATCATTTACAAGTGCTGTAGGAACTAACGTAACATGTAATGGACTAAACAATGGTCAAATAGTTGTTACATCAACAGGTGGCACAGGGATAAAAACATATACCATATTCCCAGTAGCAGGAACGCAAAGTCCTTCAGGCACATTTACAGGTTTATCTCCAAATACATATACAATAACAGCAACAGATGTGAATTCATGTACATCAACAACTTCGGTAACGATTACACAACCAGCTGTACTTCAAATTACCAATTTAGCTGGTGTAAACCCAACTTGTGTACCAAATAACAACGGTAGTATAACTGTAACTGCAACAGGTGGTACAGTTTTGTATCAATATAATATTAATGGTGGAACAAACCAAGGGTCAAATGTGTTCAACGGTTTAATAGCAGATACTTATACAATACAAGTTACAGATGCTAACTTGTGTACGGTAACATCAACAATAACTTTAAATACACCAAATCTACCAGTTATCAATAGTGCCTTAATCACCAATGTATCTTGCTTTGGAGGAAATAATGGTCAAGCAGTTGTAACGTCTACTGGTGGTTTATTACCAATAACCTATTCGATATTCCCTGCAATAGGCGCACAAGCTGTGTCAGGAACATTTACAGGATTAACGGCTCAAGCTTATACTATAACAGCAACTGATGTAAATGGTTGTACAGGTACAACAGCAATTTCAGTAACTCAACCAATTGCAGCGTTAGTAGCAAGCTCAAGTGTGGTAAGTGATGTCACATGTAATGGCTTATGCAATGGTAGTGCACAAGCAAGTGCAACAGGTGGCACGATAGCATATAGCTATACTTCTATAGTAGGTCCTGGCTCACCAATCATCAATGCATCAACAGGTTTAGCAACAGCTTTATGTGCAGGTACTTATACAATAACAGTAACTGACTTAAACTTATGTACAGCGACAACAATGGTTTCAATAACTCAGCCTACTATTTTAACTGTTAGCACAAGTCTTGTAAATAATGTATCATGTAATAGCTTATGTGATGGTAGTGTGCAAGCAAGTGCCATAGGTGGAACACCAGCATATAGCTATACATCTATAACTGGTCCAGGCTCACCAGTAATAAATACAGTTTCTGGTTTAGCTACAGCATTATGTGCTGGTACATACACTATAACTGTAACAGATTTAAATTTATGTACTGCAACAACAACAGTTACAATTACGCAGCCTAATATATTAACTGCAAGTACAAGTTTAATATCAAACGTAACTTGTAATGGATTGTGTAATGCTAGTGTTCAAGCAAGTGCAATTGGTGGAACACCAATATATTCATATACTTCAATTTCGGGTCCAGGCTCACCTGTAATCAATCCTACAACAGGTTTGGCTACTGCATTGTGTGCAGGTACATACACAATCACTGTAACAGATTTAAATTTATGTACAGCAACAACTACGGTTACAATCACAGAGCCTGCAGTGTTGACAGCAAGTGTAAGTTTAGTCAACAATGTTTCGTGTAATGGTTTGTGTAAT
This sequence comes from Chitinophagaceae bacterium, assembly GCA_044353325.1. Taxonomy (GTDB): domain Bacteria; phylum Bacteroidota; class Bacteroidia; order Chitinophagales; family Chitinophagaceae; genus OLB11. Next base: position 16,770 of record JBILCF010000044.1, read on the forward strand.
GGTAGTGCTCAAGCTAGTGCTAGTGGTGGAACACCAGCCTATTCATATAATGCTATAACTGGACCTGGTTCTCCATTAATTAATGCAACAACAGGTTTAGCAACTAATTTATGTGCAGGAACTTATACTATTACCATAACAGATTTTAATAGTTGTGTTAGTACAACAACAATTACAATCACTGAACCAGCTGTATTAGCAGCAAATGCGAGTGTAGTAACAAATGTAACTTGTAATGGATTATGCAATGGTAGTGCGCAAGCAAGTGCAATAGGTGGTACGACAGCATATAGTTATACCTCAATAGCAGGTCCTGGTACACCAGTGATTAATGCGACAACTGGTTTAGCAACATCCTTGTGTGTGGGTACTTATACAATAACAGTAACAGACAATAATCTTTGTACTGCAACAACAACAGTAACGATCAGTGAGCCAACAGCAGTTGTAGTAAATATCACATCAAGTACACTACCAAGTTGTAACCCTGGTTGCGATGGTGAAATTGAAGTGACAGGAACTGGAGGAACTGGTTTAATTGTTTATAGTATTTTCCCTTTAGGCCCGATTCAATCAGCAATAGGTGAATTTGAAAATTTATGCGCAGGTACAAACTATGTGATAACAGGCACAGATGGTA
>JBILCF010000061.1:0-14624 GCA_044353325.1 Chitinophagaceae bacterium
AATCAGAAACATTTGTTTCATTCATTAGGTTTGGTTTATTGGTGGGGAGAAAAGAAAGTCAAACAAAGGGAATTACCTAAAGTACATCAGCCTTTGGCAATTATAGTTCAAGACAAAGATAACGATGGAGTTCCTGACACAGAAGATAAATGCCCCGATGTGCCAGGTAAAAAAATAATGTACGGTTGCCCTGATTCGGATGGAGATGGTTTTCGTGATGATGAAGACCAATGCCCGCAAGATGCTGGTTTAGTTCGATACAAAGGTTGTCCAATTCCTGATAGAGACAATGATGGGTTTAACGATGAAGAGGATGAATGCCCTGACGAAACCTTTGAAGATAACAACGGTTGTCCTTATATCAAAAAAGAAATTCGCCAAAAAGTAGATTTAGCTGCGAAAGGAATTTATTTTAAAACCAATAGTGCTGAAATCGATTCAATGTCCTTGAAAAATTTAGACGAAATTGCTGATATCATGCAAGGGCAAGCAGCATTTATACTAGATATTGAAGGTCATACGGATAGTAAAGGAAATTCGGATTTGAATTTAAAGCTGTCACAGCAGCGGGCAAATGCTTGTAAAGCCTACTTAGTTCAAAAAGGTATCAGTGATTCAAGAATAGAAAGTACAGGTTTTGGCGATATGAAACCTATAGCTGATAATGAAACAGAAGAAGGTAGAGCAAAAAACAGAAGAACAGAATTCATTTTGAAAATGACAGAGTAAATAATACTCAATTTATTTAAAAAGGAATTTCATCCTCCTCATTTGCATTATTTTCTGGGCGTGCTTTAAGTTCATTGTCATCTACATCATACTCATCAAATTTAGTCGAGCGTATGGCTATACTGCTGTCTACAGATATTTTTGGACCATCGCCATAACTTCCTTTGATGCCTACGCTGGCTTTAGGTTCAGCTACGTGAGGTGTTGTTATACCAAATTCATTGACTTGTGGCATATCCTCAAATTTTTGAAATTCAAGATTTGCTCTCACTTTCACCACATCTGTTTTACCATTTCTATGTTTGGCTATATTGATCCAAGTTTCACCAGGTATAGGTTCGCCTTCTGGACTTTTGTCTAATCCGTAATATTCTGGGCGGTACAAAAACATAACCATATCCGCATCTTGCTCAATTGCTCCAGATTCACGTAAATCACTCAATTGGGGCATTTTGGCACCATCCTTACGACTTTCAACCGAACGATTTAATTGGGATAGGGCTATAATTGGAATTTCAAGTTCTTTGGCCAAGCCTTTCAAATCACGAGATATTTTTGATATTTCTTGCTCACGATTTCCACCTTTTTCTACCGACCCCTGCATCAATTGAAGGTAATCGATAATGACTAACCCAATATCATGTTTTTGTTTGAGTCGACGACATTTTGCACGCAACTCAAAGATATTTAATGCAGCTTGATCGTCAATAAAAATAGAAGCCGATGCAAGCTTGGACATACGTTGATGTATTTGTACCAATTCATGCGGTTCCAATTGTCCTTTGGTGATTTTGCCCAACGGCACTTCGGTCACTGCCGAAAGCATCCTTTTGACCAATTGTCCTGCACTCATCTCCAGCGAAAAGAAAGCAACACCTTTAGGTTGAGTAGGGCTTAATGCAGAATTCATAACCAAGTTTAAGGCAAAAGCCGTTTTACCAACCGCTGGACGAGCTGCCAAAATGATTAAATCCGTACGTTGCCATCCAGAGGTTATTCTATCCAGATCGGTAAACCCAGATGGAACACCCGTAAGATCATCTTTTTTGTTGGCCTGAGTTTCAATTTCATGGATGGTTTTCGCTAATATGGAATTGATGCCTAGAAAGTTTTTGCGTAAATGTTTATCTGTAATCTCATATAGATTTGTTTCTGCTTTGTCGAGCAAATCAAAAACATCGGTTGTGTCTTCGTAGGCATCGCTGATGACAGTTCCACTCATGCGAATCAATTCGCGCATAATATATTTTTGCATCACGATACGAGCATGTTCTTCAATATGCGCACTGCTCACTACGTCACGAGTCAAACTTGTGACATAGTAACTGCCGCCAACCATTTCTAGCTCAGAATTTTTTCGAAGATCTTCGCAGACAGTCATGAAATCAATACGCGAACCTTTGTCAAACAATCGTCGGATACAAGCATATATGCGTTGATTGGCGTCTGAATAGAAACATTCAGGTGATTGAATGATTTCTAGTACTTCGGCTAATTTTTGAGGCTCCAACATGATAGCGCCCAAAATGGCGTTTTCCAAATCTGGTGCTTGTGGTGGCATTTTGCCGTAAAGCAATGGCGAAAGGTCAGGCTTTTTAGTTCGAGAGTTAATTTTATTGGTATTTGCAGTGAAGGCCATGTTTATCGAAAAGTTATCAAATGATTAAGTATTCTGTTGAATTTGAACGAATGTATAATCATTTTTAGAACTCTTGTACGTTCGTTGATAAGAAATGTTATGCAGTACAATTCAACCTTTATTCACGAAGTTATGAACATATTTTAGCTAAATCAAATAGGGTTATGCACAATATTTTAATTTTTTGCATACAAAAAGTAGGTAATGAACATTTGATGTGAACAAATAAATAAGTTAATTGCGTTGATATTTTGATCTGAATAACAATGTCAAAAGCAGTCAGTTTTATGTGTTTTACTTCAATCCATAATGCCAATTTTTCTTTTTTAAAAGGCGATATAAAAAGTCCATAAGGTACGTCTCACAACAATCAACGTCTTATATTTGCAAACTTAATTTAAAGGCATGACGATATCATACAATTGGCTACACGATTATTTAAACGAAACTATTGAACCAAATATACTTTCTACTATTTTAACCTCTGTTGGTTTGGAAGTAGAAAGCATGGACACGTTTGAAACGGTGAACGGTGGTCTTGAAGGTTTGGTTGTAGGAAAGGTAATGGCATGTAATCAACATCCGAATGCCGACAAACTTCGTATCACTAAAGTTGATATAGGGCAATCAGATTTATTAAATATAGTTTGTGGTGCACCCAATGTTGCAGTAGGTCAAACTGTCATTGTAGCAACTCTTGGTGCTACGATTTATCCCACTCATGGCGAACCAATGACCATGAAAAAGGCTAAAATTAGGGGTGAAGAAAGTGAGGGAATGATATGTGCAGAAGATGAAATGGGTTTAGGTGAAAGTCATGATGGTATAATGGTTTTACCCGAGGGTATACCGATTGGGATGTCAGCAAAAGAATATTTTAAATTACCTGCTTCTGATGTGACTTACGAAATTGGGTTAACACCAAATCGAATGGATGCTATGAGTCATTTGGGCGTTGCCAAAGATGTCGTTGCATACCTTACAAACACTGGGAATACGAATATTACTTGTCAAAGGCCAGCTTTACCATCTACAGCCGAAAGTACGAATAGTCCGGTTATAGAAATAAGAATTGAAGATACAGCTCGATGCGCTCGTTATGCTGGATTAACAATCTCTGGAATTGAAGTGAAAGAATCTCCGGAGTGGTTACAATTGCGACTGAAAGCAATTGGATTAAGACCTATCAACAATATCGTAGATATCACCAATTATGTCATGCACGAATGCGGACAACCGCTACATGCGTTTGATTTGAGTGAAATAAAAGGGAATAAAATTGTTGTCAAAACTGTTGCAGACAAAACAAAATTTGTAGCCTTGGATGGCAAAGAAATTGAACTGAGCTCAAATGATTTGATGATTTGTAATGATTCTGAACCTATGTGTATAGCTGGAGTTTATGGCGGTTTGCAATCTGGTGTGAAATCAACCACGTCTTCAATCTTTTTAGAAAGTGCATGGTTTTTGCCTGATTCAATTCGTAAAACGTCTATGCGTTTAGGTTTGCGTACAGATTCTGCTACGCGATTTGAAAAAGGAGCAGATATTGTTAATGTGCCTTATGCTTTGCACCGCGCTGCTAGCCTAGTTGTAGAATTGGCTGGTGGACAATTATCATCTAAAATGACTGATGTGTATCCATTGCCATTTGAACAAAGAACAATTCAATTGTCTTATCAAAAAATATGCGCACTTGCAGGTAAAGAATATGGCAATGAACAAATCAAAACAATATTATCCAATCTAGGTTTCGGAATCATCAATGCATCAAATGAAGGGCTCCAAGTATCGGTTCCATTTTCTAAAACCGATATTACCATGCAAGCTGATGTCGTAGAAGAAATTATGCGTATTGATGGTTTGGATAATATTCCTTTTACAGGAAAAATTGCTTACAGTTTACCCCAAAATTCAAAAGCTTACAAAGCGAATACCAAACAATATATTGCCACCCAATTGGTTGCAAAGGGATTTTTTGAACTATTCACCAATTCAATTACCAATGCCGCTTATTATCCAGACAATACTTCAATTGTCAAAATGATGAATAGCTTGTCTGCAAACTTGGATACCATGCGTTATTCTATGTTGGAAACAGGTTTAGAAGCAGTAGCGTATAATCTGAATCGAAAAAATAATCAATTGAAGTTTTTTGAATTTGGGAAAGTTTATGCACAACATCAAACACAAGAAGATGGTTCGCGAGCATTTATTGAAACCGAACAACTCGCTTTATATGTTTCGGGCAATTACAGAATGCCATATTTCAGCGAAAAAGCAAAAGCGGTAGATATTTATTTCGTAAGAGGAATTATAGAAAGTTTATTGCCCAATTTAAAATTGATGTTTGAGGTCAAATCTAATGGATTAAATATTTTGTTTAAAAACAAGATACTTGGAAGTATAGAGGAGGTCTCAGTTCAAACACTTAAGCAGTTCGATATCAAACAAGCTGTTTGGTATGCTGTCTTAGATTGGGAAACTGTAAAAGCTGGCATAGAAAATCATAAGCAAGTATTTACAGAAATTCCACGTTTCCCAACTATGCAACGTGATTTGGCAATGATCGTGAATAAGAACGTTAAATACCAAGATATTCAAATTGCGGTGAAGCAAGCTAAAAGCAAATTGCTTCAAACAGTCAATTTGTTTGATGTTTTTGAAAGTGATAAATTAGGTAAGGACAAGGTGTCGTATGCAGTCAATTTTTCATTTTACGACAATCAAAAAACATTGACAGATACAGAAGTTGAAGCCGAAATGAAAGGAATTATTCAAGCATTAGAAACTAAAATTGGGGCTGTTGTAAGAGGGAATTAATTCGCATGATTAAGTTTTTTTAAATTAATATTTAAAAAAAGGGGTATTGGTTCAATCAGGTATTTTTAATTGAGTCAATTAAATTACAAAGACTTCTAAATACCATATTTGTTGAACATCAATTCTGCTATTGACTGAACCAAATTGTTCTAATTAGTTTATCAAACTAGTTTTTTATATTGTGTTTATATTTTAGAAATGTCTTCCTAAATCAAAGGTTTTTTTATCTATAAACTAAAACAATAAACCAATGCTTAAAAGATTAATTTTCGTAGTACTTTTGCGGTCATTTTAAATCCGAATTTGTACTTCAAGATCAAAATCTTTTTACATTTCGGAAACATAAATTTATTAATATTATGTCATTATCAGAACAAGAACTTATTCGTAGAGAGAAACTCGCACATTTGCAAAGCATAGGGATAGATCCTTATCCAGCGCCATTATTTCCGGTATCCCATTACAGCGAAGATGCAAAGAAACAGTATGCCGATAATACTAACGAATCATTTGATGTCGTGGTTGCAGGTCGTATTATGAGTATCAACGATAAGGGTAAAGTTTTTTTTATTAAAATTCAAGATGCAAAAGGTATCATACAATGCTATGTCAAACGTGATGATATCTGCCCTGAAGAAGACAATAAAGTATTGTTTGATGAAGTCGTAAAAAAATCTGATTTAGGCGATATCATTGGTGTGAAAGGGTATATGTTTACAACCAAAACAGGTGAAATTAGCATACATACTAAAGAAGTAATCTTGCTTTCAAAAAGTTTGAAGCCATTGCCCGTCGTAAAACGTGATGAAGAAGGGAATGTGTTTGACGAAGTAACCGATCCGGAATTTCGATATCGTCAACGCTATGCCGATTTGATTATCAACCCTCATGTACGCGAGACTTTTGCAAAGCGCACTAAGATGATGAATTGCATACGTGAATACCTAAATGGCATGGGTGCATTAGAAGTGGAAACACCTGTATTGCAAAGTATACCAGGAGGCGCGGCTGCTCGTCCGTTTGTAACGCATCATAATGCATTGGATATTCCGTTGTACTTGCGTATTGCCAACGAATTGTATTTAAAACGCCTTGTTGTTGGTGGTTTTGATTTTGTTTATGAGTTCAGTCGCAATTTTAGAAATGAAGGCATGGACAGAACTCACAATCCAGAGTTTACAGTATTGGAATTCTATGTTGCCTACAAAGATTATATCTGGATGATGGAGACAACGGAGCAATTGTTAGAAAAAGTAGCTATTGCATCAAATGGTAAAACCTTGCTTACAGTAGGGGATCAACAAATTGAATTTAAAGCACCATACAAACGTATTAGTATCTATGATGCAATACAAGAACATACAGGTTTTGATGTCAGTGCTATGAATGAAAACGAGTTGCGAGATGTTTGCAAACAATTGCATATTCCAGTCGAACCAAGTATGGGTAAAGGGAAATTAATTGATGAATTGTTTGGCGAAAAATGCGAACATCATTATATACAACCGACATTTATTATAGATTATCCAATAGAGATGAGCCCACTAACTAAAAAACACCGCAGTAAGCCAGGACTAGTAGAGCGTTTTGAGTTGATGGTGAATGGAAAAGAAATTGCAAACGCATATACTGAATTAAATGACCCTATCGATCAGCGTGCTCGTTTTGAAGAGCAAAGCCAATTGATGGAGCGTGGCGATGATGAAGCCATGTTTATAGATTATGACTTTTTAAGAGCTTTAGAGTATGGTATGCCGCCAACATCTGGAATAGGATTTGGAATCGATCGTCTTTCGATGTTGATGACCAATGAAGCAAGTATTCAAGATGTATTATTCTTTCCTCAAATGAGACCTGAAAAAATGGATTAAATTCTAAAATAGGTATTCGAATGCCTAAAAAGCATAAAACCACTCGAAAGAGTGGTTTTTTTATTAATATGTTGTATGTAACTAAACTCTAAAGTGAGCGAACGCTTTGTTAGCTTCAGCCATACGATGCGTATCGTCTTTTTTCTTCACGGCATTACCTTCACCTTTTGCAGCTGCGATAATTTCGTTCGATAATTTGTCAGCCATTGTACGACCGTTACGATCACGTGAATATTTAATCATCCACTTAATTGTCAATGATATTTTGCGGTCAGCACGAATTTCAGTAGGGATTTGGAATGTAGCACCACCAATACGACGGCTTTTTACTTCCACGCCTGGAGCTACATTGGCCATTGCACGTTTCCATACATCATAACCGGGTTCGCCAGCATTTTTTTCTACTTTATCCAATGCATCGTAAAATATTTTCAATGCAATACTTTTTTTACCACCCCACATCATACAGTTTACAAAACGTGTAACTAATGCGTCTCCGAATTTAGGATCCGGCGCTAAAGGGATTTTTTTGGGTTGTTGTTTTCTCATGACTTGTAATTTTTAAAATGTACGAGTTAGCCAGGCAGTCTTTCAAGTATTACCACTTTACTCTGTAGGCAACTCTATGTTAAACTTATTTTTTTGCTTTTTCGCGTTTAGTACCATATTTACTACGGCTTTGCTTACGATCTTTAACACCAGCAGTATCAAGGCTACCACGAACGATGTGATAACGTACACCCGGCAAATCTTTCACACGACCACCACGTATCAAAACGATTGAGTGTTCTTGTAAATTGTGTCCTTCACCTGGAATATAGGCGATAACCTCAATTTTATTTGTCAAACGTACTTTTGCTACTTTACGTAACGCTGAGTTTGGTTTTTTAGGTGTAGTTGTATACACACGAGTGCAAACGCCACGGCGCTGTGGACATGCATCTAAAGCACGAGACTTAGATTTTGCACGAATAATAGTTCTTCCTTTTCTTACGAGTTGTTGTATTGTAGGCATAGTTTACCTTTAAATTTTGGGACTGCAAAAGTAATCGTTTTTTATTGATAAACAATTTTTTTGTCAAAAAAATAGCACTTTTAATATGCATTTTTAAAGATTAGATGATTTTAGGTCCTTTTTTCAATTATAGTATGATTTATTTTAATATGATTTCAAATGATTTTGAACTCACATCGCTAAATATTTGCAGAATGACTGCTTTCATTTCATCATCGTCTGAAAGCCAAAGGTGGCTTCGTTGTATAATAAGTAAAATATAATCTTGATTGATCCACTCCAAATCGTTTAGCATTTCGTCTAATGCATCTAAGTTTTGACCGTAATAATCAGGAAATTGAAATGCTTCAGCAATTTTTACATGAAATTGATCAATTGTTTGACAATGTTTTCCATCTAAAAAGGCAAGATACATATTGCTTTCTGCATGGATGTGAAAAGGTTCTTGCAATGTTGTGATTTTTGCCATGTATTGAATTAGTCGTTTATTCGGATAAATGTATTGTAATGATCGGGTGTATACCAAGCTCGTTCATAGTCTTGACTCACAATTCGCTCAGGACCTCTGTTTTGTCCCTTTCGTTTTGGATTTATATCCCATTCAAAATAGCGCGCTTGTTCGCCGGTTGGACCGGTTTTGGGTAATTTTTTTTCTCGGTTTTGAAATATTCTTCCACCAACATACCCTTCAGGTGCTTCATGATGTTGTCTAATATACTGCCAAGTTTCAATGGCTTTTGATGGGATTTGTGATTCTTTGGGTTTTGATTCCTCGGCATTCCGAGTTTGAGTAGGCCTTTTAGGTTGAGGTTGCTTGCTTTTTTCCTGCGTAAAAGCATTATAGCCAAGGTAGATTAATCCAAGGAGTACAACAATTAAAACTAGGTAGGTTTTGTTTTTCATTGTTGGTAATTTTAAACTAAAGTATAGTCGTCTAGTTTGTCAAGCTCGAGTACAGTTGTTTTCATATTATCGCTTTGTCTAAACATTTGAACAAATTTAGCTCCGTGTATAATTTCTTCTGCACAATAGGATGTACGTTGTTGTACAACATTGGAAAAGTGCTCGTCAAAAGCTTTAACGAAAACCATAATTTCAGTTTGGTTGATGGCGAAATCTTCTTTACACATCCCATACAATGGACTTGATTCATCAATAAAATGTACTACAGTCCAATTGAGTGACATGGAACTTATTTTTGATATTTCTGTGTTAAGAGATAAAAATTTATTGACAACCTTGTCATTTTGATGGATACGAAAGGATACATTCAGCAAGACTTCTGCTTCGGTTAGAGTGTTATTTTTATATGGTGCCATTCTAAACATGAGTGCATGACCATTTTTGTGTGGCCCTATTAAGGCGTTTTGGCTAAACAATAAATAGGCTTTTGGTTTTGAAAAACGTCCATAAATCAAACCTGTTAATACAGCAAAAGCAATCCATCCAAACAAGGACTCGAAAGATGCGATGAAATTGGCTAAAGGTGTAACTGGGCTAATAGTCCCATAACCTACTGTTGTAATGGTTTGAGTGCTAAAAAAGAAACAATGCAAAAAACGCTCGAAATATGAACTGTAAGTCGGTGTATGCAATGCTTCGGGGCCTATACTCATATAAATAATTGCAAACAAAATATTGACTGAAATAAAAATCACATTGACCAATAATAAAAAGTAAATGGTTCTTAATTCAATCAAAGTATGAAATATACTAAGACGTTTGAAATAAGTGAGCCCTGTTTTAATTACGTTTGTAGTGCCATTTTTGTTGAGTACGCGGCCTGAGGTGTTGCCAGTGGTGTTGTCAAAACCAGTGTCATTGATAGAGCGAGCGCTAAGTATATCGTTTAGGTTCATTTATTCTTGAAATGAAAGTGAAAGTAGTAAGACAAAGATAGTTTCCAAAATCATAATACCATCAACGAAAAATAAATACTCAAGTTGGCTTTTTTTATTTTTTCTATATAAATAACTGAATGCTAAAACTGCAAAACTGATAAATAAGCATAATAAACCGATTGAGGTTTGATAGAAATAGAAAACTAACATACTATTGATAATTTGGAATAGTAAAGTGATTGCAAGGCTAGTTTCTAGTATCCCTTTTTTAAATTTTTGTACTTCATCTTTGATGAAAAAAAGCATACTTAAATTCCACATGAGTAAAAATCGATTACCGTAAATGAGAAAAAATGCCGAATCCAATTCGAAGTGTGGATTAGGTAATAGAATACTTGTGTTCGTCCAAACTAAAACAAGTAATAAAAGTTTGAATAAGAGATACCACTTCGTGCTTTTAATGCCTAAGAACCCTGGCAGAATATAAAGTCCAGAAAAAATGCCTATTACAACAAGGTTGTAAAGTGGAACTGTATCTTTTTCCAAAATATAAAAAAGCAAACTCCCTAAAAAGCCAATTAGCGTATACCAGCGTGCATGAGGGTGTTTTTTATCTTGGACATAATACAAATTGTAAGCAAACAAAGTTGTACAAAATAAAAATCCGTAAAAACCTATCGAATGCGGTGTTGTATTGAGTAAGTAAGATGAATTGTATGCAAGACCTACTGCACAAAGTGCAATAAAGATATTGTTGATTAAAATATACGATAATATAGATTTTATACCGTTCATCATAGTGTGATAAAGGTATTAGAATTTTATCTATTTGAACTCAATTACATAGGGATATTGCCATGTTTTTTTCTAGGCATATCGCAGACTTTGTTTTGTAGCATCGTGAAACCTTTAATCAGTTTCATACGGGTTTCAGAAGGTTTAATGACTTCATCTATAAATCCTCTAGCAGCTGCACCGTAAGGATTTGCAAATTTCGCGGCATACTCAGCATCTTTTTCTTGCAATTTAGCCAATGGATTTTCTGCTGCATCTATTTCTTTTTTGAAAATGATTTCAGCCGCACCTTTTGAGCCCATAACTGCAATTTCAGAATTAGGAAATGCAAAATTCAAATCGGCACCAATATGTTTGGAGTTCATCACATCGTAAGCACCTCCATATGCTTTTCGTGTTATGACTGTGATTTTTGGTACTGTAGCTTCGCAAAATGCATACAATAATTTAGCACCATTGGTGATGATGCCATTCCATTCTTGATCTGTACCAGGCAAAAATCCAGGTACATCCACTAAGACCAATAATGGTATATTGAATGCATCACAAAAACGTACAAAACGTGCGCCTTTTTTGCTCGAATTGATGTCCAAGACGCCAGCCATTGCAGCAGGTTGATTGGCAACGACACCAATACTTCTACCAGCTATTCGGGCAAAACCGACCAGTATATTTTCGGCATATTGTTTATGTACTTCCAAAAAACTGTCTTCATCACACACCTCTGCTATGATTTCGCGCATATCATAAGGTTGGTTCGAATTTTCGGGTACAAGAGTGTTTAATTTTTCGCGCAATTCATTACCTGCTTCGTAAGGATAAATAGGCGCATCGTCTTCGCAGTTTTGAGGCATATAGCTCAATAACTTTTTGATATGTTCTATACATTCTACTTCATTTGAGCAAGCAAAATGTGTAACACCCGATTTACTGGCATGTGTGTCTGCTCCGCCAAGTTCTTCGCTACTGACTTCTTCGTGTGTAACAGTTTTAACCACATTTGGTCCTGTGACAAACATATAACTGGTATGTTCTACCATCAATATAAAATCTGTAATGGCTGGACTATAGACAGCACCGCCAGCACAAGGTCCCATGATAGCAGAAAGTTGTGGGATAACACCAGAAGCTCGCGTGTTGCGATAGAATATGTCGGCATATCCTCCAAGGCTTACCACACCTTCTTGTATACGTGCACCGCCGCTATCGTTTAAGCCAATAACAGGCGCACCATTTTCAAGTGCGAGGTCCATGATTTTACAAATTTTTTCAGCATGCGTTTCACTCAAACTTCCTCCAAAGACAGTAAAGTCTTGAGAAAAAACATAGACCAAACGACCATTGATGGTACCATAACCAGTTACCACACCATCGCCAAGGTATTGTTCTTTTTCCATACCAAAGTCGGTACTTCTATGAGTAACAAACATTCCTATTTCTTCAAAAGATCCTGCATCCAGTAAGATGTCGATACGCTCGCGAGCAGTCAATTTTCCTTTCTTGTGCTGTGCTTCAATACGTTTTTCACCACCACCTTTCTTTGCGTCTTCTATTTTTTGCTGAAGAATGTCCAATTTTGTCATGTGACAAAAATAAAGCCGAAATTTGAAACTTCGGCTTTAATGTATTGTAAAAATAGTATAGATTACAGGCTAAGCAAAAAATTTAATAAGAAATATTAATTACAGTGGAAGCTTGTATTGCGGCACTGATAGTAGTGGAAATCCTTTTTATCTGCTTTGAGGTAAAAAGATTGGAGCGAATAGCAGGTGCGCCGCCCCCAAAAATCTTCACTAAAAATTGAATAATTCCAATTTAAAAATCAAACTTCATCAAGCTTTCATTTACACGCTTAATGATCTCATCTTCGCTAAAGGTTTGTTTCACAAATGCTTGTCCCGTTATTATTTCAAATAATTCAATATAACGATCCGATACTAGTTGTACAAACTCATCGGTCATTTCGGGCACCTGCTGGCCTTCTTTGCCCATAAAATCGTGATCTATTAGCCATTCGCGGACAAATTCTTTTGAAAGTTGTTTTTGGGCTTCGCCATTTGCTTGTCTTTCAGCATATCCGTCTGCATAAAAGTAGCGAGAACTATCTGGAGTATGTATTTCGTCGATTAAGTAAATTGTATCACCTATTTTGCCAAATTCGTATTTGGTATCTACAAGTATAAGTCCACGTTCAGCTGCTAGGGCTTTGCCACGGGCAAATAATGCTTGGGTAATGCGTTCTACTTCTGCATAGTCTGATTCGGATACCAAACCTCTTGCTATGATTTCTTCGCGCGAAATATCTTCATCATGGCCTTCGTGGGCTTTAGTAGAAGGTGTAATAATTGGCGATTCAAAAAAATCATTTTCTTTCATCCCTTGGGGTAATGCTACACCGCATAGCATACGCAAACCACTTTTGTATGTTCGCCATGCATGGCCAGTTAGGTTTCCACGGATAACCATTTCTACAGGTAAGGTTTCGCATTTGCGACCAATTGTTACGTGTGGAAGTGGTACGTCCAATACCCAATTGGGTACAATATCGCGCGTGGCATCCAAAAAAAGCGCAGCGATTTGATTTAATACTTGTCCTTTGTAAGGGATAGGCTCTGGTAATATTACATCAAACGCAGATATGCGGTCGCTAGCTACCATTACCAATACATTGTCCTTTATTGTATGCACATTGCGCACTTTGCCGCTGTAAAATCCTGTTTGCCCTTCAAATATCATAGTCAGTTGAGTTTAAGAATTGCAAATATAAGAGAGAGATGTGAGAGGCTAGTAATTAGAAGTGAGTATTTAATGGTTAGATGTATATATTTATTTCGTAGAAGTAAATATTATATAAACTTTCAAATAGAATGATAATTATCTTTTAAGACATTGTTTTTGGTTTAACTAAATTGTACAATAAAATAGCATGATTAAAAAAGCCAATTTCTAATTACAATAATTTTTAATTCCTGTTAATTAGTATTGTTTCGGGCTTCTAAAATATGAGTTGTTGTTATGATTAAATTTTTTACCTCGAATATGTTGAGAGGTTTGTGAATGATTTTGATTTTTTTGTTTTGGAAGTAGTAGCTTTCGTTTTGGGGGTTCAATATGACAATTTCTGTATCGATTTTGGAGTGAATCTCAGGATGTCTTAATATTTTGAACGCCTCAGCATCTGGAATATCTAGGTCTAGAATGGCGATATCTATGTTGTAATCTTTGATGATTTGGATGGTTTCCAATATATTAACCACAAAAAAACATTCTGTATCAAATGGTTCCGGTTGTCTAGTATTCTCCTTATAATCAATTTGCTTACAGCGACTAACACATTATACTTAGGAGTCATATTATATTCCAGAAAATATCAAATAGTATGCCCCGAAATAAAAATAAATTAGTCGCTTGTCGCAAAGTATTAAAAACAATAAATTCCTTCTTTTGCGATGTTTTTATAAAAAAACTGATGTTTGAGTATTTAGACAATATGGACTTTCTTTATTGAATTATTAATTAATACAATAAACAGATTTATTTTTTTATAAAAACTAAAAAAATATGAACAAAATCTATTTAACTACGCTTATTGGTATTACAAATTCTTTTTATTGTTTTTAATCGTATTTAATTTTTAAAAAAGGAAATACTATGTTTATCTTTTGTAGTTTTTATTTGAATTAAATATAATCCCGAATTTAATTGGGAGATAGGTATATTAGTAAGGTTTGGAGCTATGTTGCTTATCATTCTGCCGTTGATGTCAAATAGTTGGATTGATAAAATATCATTTTTTGATTCAATAGAAATATAATCCGAGGCAGGGTTTGGGTAAAGGGTTAGCTCATTGTGTTTCTCTATATCTTGAATACTCAATGGAGTTTTGCTAAGTCGCATTACGGTAACTCCTC
>JBILCF010000254.1:0-2758 GCA_044353325.1 Chitinophagaceae bacterium
CAGTAATATCCATGCTAGACCATGAAGCGCCATTGGCAAAATTGTAGGTATCTGTATGCACTAAATTGCCAGCAATATTATACTCTCTTAAATACATTACAGTGCTTGTAGAGCTTCGTAAAAGAAGTGAAGATGTGCTTAAAAATCGTGCGGCTTTTACTTCGTCCAAATTCCCAAGAATTATGTTTTTTAAAATACCACCTACAAAATTATATAAATTTGCAAATCCTTTATAATGAGGGCCAGTTACATCTTGTATATCTTGTAGACCGCCAATTAATATTCTATTGTTGGCATCAATGTCCAACGTATATACAATTTCTTTTTCGTTAGATATTGAATTATATGGGGTTTCCCAAATTGTATTACCTGTGTTTGTATTCAACTTTGTTACAAATACATCTCCAATATTGTTACTTACATATACCAGTGGGGCAATTGTTTCACCTGCCAATACAAGGTCATCCATTTGATCAACTTTCAAATCAATGAATCGTTTTTGTGCAACAGATTTGCTCCATTGTACAATCCCGTTCGAATCTATTTTGTGTAACATGGCTTGTCTATAATAATTTCCGCCATTAGTACTGTCAATTGTGTATGTAATGTAGGTGTTCGAAACTTTATCGGTAGTCATTGGGGACTTAGTAGGAGAGTAGCTTGGCCAAGCAAAGTTTTGAGACCATTTAAGTGTCAATGTTGTGTCGTAACAATCGAGGTGTAGGGTCCAATTTTGTTGCAAATTGTTTGTAACATAACTAATCAAGATGCTATTGTTTTGGTTAACTAATACTTTTCTTGCTAGATAGTTTGTTGAAGGTGCATTAAGTACAACTTGATTAATTTGTGTGCCATTTAAATTGTATTTGCGTAGGATTAAAGCCTCTGCATTACTTGTGTTTAAATTATTGCCATGTGTGCTTAAAGCATATAAATTTTGTTGTTTGATAGTAAAGTCAGCATAGGCACTTTGTATATAGATTGGGTGTTTTAATGTGTCTATCCAAGCAACATTGCCTAAAGTATTTAAGCAAGTCAAAATTGAGAATCGACTTGATTCTCGATCCATCAAAGTGTAAATATTGCCTTGTGCATCAAATCGTACATTGTGCTCGCGTGTTACAGTCAATGTTTGACCACTGATGGGTGTGTAGTAATGTTGGTATTGAGTTAAGTACTGTGCATTTGCATATTGTGCAAGTTGCAATATAATAGTTACTACAAAAAGAAATCTCATTAAAAATTATTTTGTAAACTAGACGTAGGAATGAAGTTTTAAGTTGGAGATTTTGCTCTTATATTATTGTCTTTTGTTCTTATGGAAAACAAAACATCTATTTTAATTCATCAACATGTTGCACATTTGGATAAATAGGGAAGCAACTTACAATGATATTGTTTCGAAAAAAAAATGCGATTTGAATGCCACAAGAAGTTAGCCCTATGTGTTTATAACTGAATATTTTTTTTCGACAAATGTAGGCTTCTTTTAATTTTTCGACTAGTTCGTCATGTTGCCAGCTTAAAGGAAAAAAAGTGGAGGCTTTTTCTTTTTTAACCCAAGCTTTTGTTCGATGGTGTTGAATTTTGATTTTAGCTTCCCATATTCCGTTTTGTGTAGGTTGTTTTGTTACCTCTTGGATTTGGTGGAGTTGATCTCTATAAAAATGAATGCCATAATATTTACCTTTCTTTAATTCGCCCTCTAAAATATGATTTAGCATATTTGGCAGTTGAACATCAAAGTCATTGTGAAGAAATTGTTGGCTGCGATTTGGTTTGTTGAATTGACTCATTTGTAATGTAAACCTTGCAAAGGTACATTTTCATCTATAAATGAAAAATAGAGATGAAAAAGGATTAGATGGAATCAATAACTGATTTAATTGCTTTGTTGTATTTAAATAAAAAAAGAGGGATACTTAGTATCCCTCTCATATAAGAAATGTAGAAAATTTATTCTTTGATCAAACGACCAGAAGATTTCAATTGACCTTGTTGTAATTCGATGATGTATAATCCTTGATTCAAAGAAGATATATCTAAATTAAAACCAGATTTTCCATCATGTTGTTGGCCGTAATTGTAGCTCATTACTTTGCGACCGGTAATGTCATAAACTTGTGCTGTTAAAATACCTGAAGTCTTAGTGGTAAAATCAAATGAAATCAAGTTACCACTAGCAGGGTTAGGGAAAATGCCCAAAGTGCCTTTTGGTGAAGCTTCTGAGTATGATACTTCGCCGATCGAAGCTGGAGTTGTTACTATGTTCACAGTTTTGCACGAACGATATCCGTTTGTGTCAAAACCTGGTTTTATTCCACCATTTGAAAACATAAATGCTATAACGCAGTAATTTACATTGGTTTGGCTGGCACCACCAGTGATATTCAATTGTTTGTTGATTTGGATTGTATCATTTACACCTTTGGTGTAGCCGACGCGGATATAAACTTGACCTGTTGGAGTAGTTGGGTCTACGTATGCAATAGAGTCGCCAGGTACAATTGTGCCAGGTCCTACATTTGTAATAATGATTTTTGGTCAAAAGGTGTACCCTGAGTCAATGTAGCCCCATTCAAAGGGTCTGTAAGGTTTACTGAGAATTTGTATTGGCTAAAACCCATAAAGCCAGTTAGTAGCAACGCAATTAGAATGTAATTTTTTTTCATATTATTTATTTAAAACAAATATAATTTTTTTTTCTTAATATGTTTCTTTATTTAATAAATCATTCAATTTTTTTTTTCACTTTCAT
>JBILCF010000045.1:0-17369 GCA_044353325.1 Chitinophagaceae bacterium
GAAAAAGCAGTTTTTTTATTCATGACTTTTCATTTCCGCAAAGCTAATACCAATAAGAGTTTCATAGAATTTTACCAACTATTTTGTCCATTAACCCTACATTTCTGGATAAAAAATGGCTTAAATGCAATGCTGGTATTGGTGTAACAAGAAGATGGTTAGATCAAATGGAAGTCTTTCAATACTGGAATGGCTATCATTTAAAAGGCGATATTTTTTCAGAAAATAATAACGGATTAAATGCTTCATTTAATGTTGTATTGCCACTCTATCGAGGTGTACATTTTAATAGCACAACTAGGTACTTGTATTTTCCTAATTCGAAATACAGTAAACAAAATTTTATTTGGGAATTAGGAATAGGATATATGTTTCAACGAAAAAGAAATAAATCAAAATTTTAATTTAATTATTGGGATTGCATGAATGTGGCTTCTCAAAACATAGCTTTTTTAAGTTAACTAATGTCCAAAAACTAGCTACTATTTTAGTTTACCCATATAATACAGCGAAATCTAATTTTTTTCAACAAAATGAACTAATTTTAAAATAAATCTTTAGTTGCAAGTATGAAATGGTTATATTTTATTGTAATGGTCTTGTTGAATGTTAGTGTACACGCACAAAAATTGGCTGAGTTGAAAACCTACGATACGATGGTGCACGTATACAAGCTCAATTTCGAACAAACTAAGTATGTGCTGAAAGATGG
Source organism: Chitinophagaceae bacterium (assembly GCA_044353325.1). Taxonomy (GTDB): domain Bacteria; phylum Bacteroidota; class Bacteroidia; order Chitinophagales; family Chitinophagaceae; genus OLB11. Next base: position 713 of record JBILCF010000045.1, read on the forward strand.
TTTTGTCAGAGATACTTCTTTTTTGTTTACGAAACTTTTTAGAGCCTATCCTTACGCTGTATAAAAATGATACATTGCCCGAAGGTCATTTTGTCGTAGCTACTATCAATGACCAAAAAGTGTCCTATGCTTATTTTTATAAAACACCATTTTTTATAACGCCAAAAGTGATTGATGAAGATGTTATCCTCTATTTAAATACTAAAAAAGATAAGCGATTAATCAAAGAAGCTAAACTTGAAATCGATGGTAAAGTAGTGAAATACGATGCAGGCTATGGCGGTTTTAGTTTTCCTAAAAAAAGTATACAACATGATGCCTTGCGCAATCAAAATGTCTATTTGAAAGTTTCTTTTGAAGGGGAAATATATGTTTTTAAATACAGCTTTCAAGATGGTGGCAAGCCTGCTGAAACACCCAATTATTACAACAATACATATGTAGAATTGCATTCGCCAGGCTATTTGATTTTGGATAAGCCCATGTATAAACCATTGGATACAATGAACCTGAAGTCGTTTTTAATCAATTTTAAAAATGGAAATCCAATTCGAAAAAGAGCGCATTTACAAATTACAGAATCGGGACAAAATTTTACTTTTGAAAAAGTACTTCGAAAAAAATCGGCAGGTGCATATGTTTATAAATGGCAAATTCCCGATACGTTAAAACTGGATAGAGATTACCAAGTAAAATTGTGGTATTACAAAAAGGGTAGATTGTTGGCGCATAAAACGAGTTTTAAATTAGAGGAATATGAACTCAATAAAAATAAGTACGAATTCGAAATGCCCAATGAGGCATTTTACGCTGGCGATGATATCCAATTTTATGTGACAGCCAAAGATATGAATGGCTTCCCTGTACAAGGTACTCGAATCAATTATAAACTGCGTTTAGATGAAATACAAGATTTATTTGTCGATACATTAAGCATAACACAACAGAAAAAACAAAATTGGTATGAGAAAGACACCACGGTAGAATTTGAAAATTTTATGTCTTTACGAATTCCTTCAGAAGTACTGTTGCCAGCCAATGCCAAATACACCTTGCAAATAACCTTTGTAGATCCTATGACGTTTGAAAGGAAAGCTTTCGAAAGACAGTTTATGAAGTATACACAAAAAGAGAAATTGCTTTTTTATCAACAAGCAGATTCGCTTTTTGTTCGAAATTTATACAATGCAAAAGATACGGCAAAACCTTATTATTTGATTACGTTCAGAGGAAATGATACCATTACCAAAAAGAAAATCACAACACCTTTTCGATACCACTTAAGCCCTTCTGAAACCAGTGCCATAGTACTGGATAAGGACTCTTTCAAAACATCAGTGACGATTGCATACAATAAGTTGGAGATGATGCACGCCAAAGGAAAACGGACAGGTGATAGTATATTAATTTCATTTGCTTATCCATTTAACGAGCCTATTCATTATAGAATTTATAAAAAGGATAAACTGATTAAATCTGGCGAATCGAATACCTTGAAATTTGCCATGTTAGATCAATCGGCTGATGCTTATCGAATCGTGATGACGACCAATTTGCATAACACAATTGAAAATAATTTTTATGAAATGAAATTTGTGCCTGAAAAAAATCTATTGCATTTCGAAAAAAAAATTGCCAATACTGCATTGCCAGGCGATTCATTGGCTGTAGAATTGCGTGCGCTAGATCATAAAAATAAGCCAGTTAAAAAAGTCAATATTGCAGCCTATTCGATCAATGCAGCTTTTGCCAATGATATTCAAATTCCATATATTAATGTGCCTGTTCAATATCAAAACAAAATTGAAATTAATCCTATTGTCAGTAGGGATGCTGCTTACCTCAAATCGGATGTCAATACGGGAACTTTTCATTTAAATAATACACATTTGAGTCGTTTTAATTTGCGCAAGAATGAATATTATGCTTTAAAATATCCCTTGCAGGAAATGACAGAGCTGACGATAAAAAAGCAACAAGCTCATCCAGAATTTGCTATTGCGCTAACGGTTAAAGATGTGATGTATACACCACGCTACATCTTGCTCGATGGACAGCCGATTTATATCAGCGATATCAATGCTACTGATGTATATTCATTTGCATCCACAGCTGGAAAGCATAGCATTACATTTCGCTATTTTGATAAAACGTACGAACTAAATAATGTTGAATTTAAAGCACAAACCAAACATATTTTTGGTATCAATTTAGATAGTGTGCATCAGCTCAATAGTCGATTTAAGATTGTTGATTCGCTGACATTGTTGGAGCCTACAACGAATGAAAAAAAATGTTGTATAGTACCTTAGTATTGACCAATACGTTTGCTACTGATTCATTTGAAGTTAATTCGAAAAACTTGAATCGGAAAATGAAACGTGTAGGTTATGCCTATTTACCTCGACTCAATATTGATGGAGAAACCTATTTTGTACAAGGGCCATTTGCGCCAAATACAAATGTGGAAATGAAACTCAATGCCAAAACCTTCAATTTAAAAACAGGCATTGAAACGGTATACCATTACGATGATTTGTTGAAAGAATTTATAGCCAAACCTTTGGGTGGTATTAAAGGCGCCTTTTTGCATTTTTCGGAATCGCCACTTCAATTGGCAGCGTTGAATATGTTGTTGGTGCCAGATACATTATTGCCTTTACCTACAGAAGCGCCAATGAAATACAAGGAGGAAACAGCAAAGGCCCTTATGATCAAAGAGGAAGAATATTTCTATCAAAGCAGAACAGCTAGTGTACAGGATGGATTTGTTCGCTTTTTTATTGAAAATAAAAACGATACAAATTATATCAAGTCAATGTGGATTATAAACCGATCTAATTTTCAAGCTTGCGATTATATTCAATCTGTCTCAAGAGGAAATACTCAAGTCTATCGCAGGGCAATTCAAGAGCCATTTGATGTGTATTTATTTTACAACAAAAACAGAATGGCTATTTTGAAAAACATCAAACAAGAGAATCAAAACGAATTTTATATCAATGCACAACTAGTCAAAACTGTACCTTTTGACAAAGAAAAAATAGAAGAGCCGTTAAAGATATATGCCGAGTTAAATGCTGTGCCATTATTGCCATTTTATGATGCGCCATATATTTCAAAAGATAAAATTAAACGCGTTGCACAAGCTCGCAATAATTTGTATATGCATGGAATGATTACTGACGAAAATCAAATGCCATTGGATGGTGCGTTGGTTTATGTGGAGTTGAACGGTGTATTTAAATATGGCGCCGTGAACAATTCAAATGGTTTGTTTGAGTTCTTGGATGTATTACCAGCAACATACCAACTTAAAATTTACCACCCTGACTATTCGATTACACATTATGAATCTATGTTGTTTGAAGCCAAAACAGAATATGTGATCAATACTTCATTGAAGGAAAAATGTATATTTCATCCTTTGTTTGAAGTCGTGCAGTCTGATTTTAGAATGATGGCATTTATCCAAAATAATCAAGAAAATAAATTAAAAGTCAGTATACATGATAAAGAGTCTCGAAGTGTATTGAACGATGTACAACTCAAATTAATTTTTTTGAACGAAACCATTAAAACATTTACCCTTAATCAAACAACAACTGAAATACCATTTTATTTATCAAAAACTCTAAAAATATTTTCGATAGAATTGAGTAAGCCTGGTTATACTACGATTCGACTCAATGGGATTGAATTTGTCAAAAATTACACCTATGTGCTTGAAGCATTTTTAGGTTTGGAGAAAAAAGAAATTTTAAAACAGAAGGAATATAATATCAATATGCTAGGTCAACTACCTGAGTACGAAAAACCTTTGAATATTGATAATAGTGGATCAGATAAAAGTTATTCAGTAGAGGAAAGCGGACCTTCAAATACTCCTCCACCATTCCCGAATCTACGAAGAGAATCGGGTAGTGCAGATGTAAAAAAATCACCTTCAGTTTCAACAAGTAATTTTGCGACTGTACAAAGTGGAGCATATCAGGGTAAATCAGGTGATGCGAGTATTAATGCTGGTGGCGATAGGTTATCGAGTACAACTTATATGATTGATGGGATGACGATGACTGGATCAACTACGGCTAATTATACTTTACCAGCTACAAGTAATTTTGAAGTTTTATCGAATGGAATTTCTGCCAGTTACGGGTATTTTAATATTGCAAATTCGAGTAAAACAAATTATGCTGATGCATCTATGATAGATCAAGTGATTTCAAATGAAAATACATCTACCATTCGTAAAACGTTTAGTGATGTAGGCTATTGGCAACCCAATTTGATCACCAATAAAATGGGTATTGCGGCCTTTACTGTAAAATTGCCCGATAATATAACATCGTGGAAATCATATATTGTGGGTGTAGGTCGTAGATGGTTGCATGGAACGGATGAGGCCGAAACAAAGGTGTATAAACCGTTGCAAACCATTTCTATGGTGCCCATGTATTTGTATGCGAAAGATAAGGTAGAAGCCTTGGTTCAAGATGTCATGACTGATACGTCGAAACCTATACAATCTACATTGGTCATCAATGACACATTAAAAATTAAAACTTTCCCATATCAATTGAACATAGCCCATTCGACTTATTCAATCAAACATATTGGAGCTGATGTATTTGTCAATACGTCTGAAGAGTATTTTGTAGAAAACCCTTCAATTCACGATTCTGTTTTTGCTGTAAGAACTTCTTTCAAACAAAACAATATTGATGTAACAGCGCTGAAATCTGGTATTGCTTGTCAATACAATATAACTATACAAGCCTACAAAACGGGTGAACATGTGATGGTGGAAATTCCCTTGCCTGCTGGATTGAAAGTAAAGCAAAAAAATAAAAATTTCGGTAAAGGAGATTACGTAGAATATTATAAACATAAAGTCGTTTATTATTTTGAAAAACTACCAATGGGTATGAAGTCATTGACGATTGATGTGATGCCGGTTTTCAAAGGAGAATTTATAGTACCTGCTACAAAATCCTCTTTAATGTATTATCCATTTGTGTATGGAAATAGTCTTAACGCTACAATTTCTATACAGTAAAAGGTTGAAAAGAGATCGAGTTTGTAGGTGTAAAATGGCTTGAGTTTCTGTTTTTTCAAACATTATCTGTATGTTTGTAGATACACATGTACAACATTAAAATACATTTCCTGCTGTTTTTGATTGCTACTGCTTTTTGTGTTCAAGCTCAAGTTGTAACGCGTGGTCCATATATGACCAAAGCAACTACAAACGGAATCGTGATACATTGGAGTACAGATATTCCGACGACAAGTAGGGTGCAAGTAGGAGTTTCGTCAACTTTACTGAATAGTACGTTCACGAACTTGACTTATTCTACAAATCATGTCGTAGAATTGTCAAATCTTCAACCTTATACGAAGTATTATTATTCTGTCGGTACAACATCGCAAGTGTTGCAAGCAGATTCGTTACAATTTTTTAAAACAATGCCATTTGCATCGCCGCTGTTTGATAAAACAATTCGGTTTTGGGCTGTAGGTGATATTGGTAAACAAACTCAACAACAAATCAATGTGCGAAATTCATTCTTGCAGTATGTGGGGCAAAAGCATATAGATGGATGGATTATGCTTGGCGACAATGCATACAATAATGGCTTAGATATAGAGTATCAGCAAGGTTTCTTTAATTATTATCAACAGTCTGTTTTGAAAAATATAGTATTGTGGCCTGCCTTAGGTAACCATGATTACGCCAATAACTATACTTTGCGAACTACACATCAAGTGCCTTATTTAGATATTTTTACCTTACCCCAAAACGGGGAATGTGGTGGTGCACCATCCCAAACTGAGCGTTACTATTCATTTGACTATGGAAATATTCATTTTGTCAATTTAGATTCTTATGGTTTAGAAAATATTGGAGGTAACTTTTATGGGTTTTCCGATACCGTATTTTCACCTCAAATACAATGGCTCAAAAATGATTTAAACCTGAATCAATTACCTTGGGTGATTGTTAGTTTTCATCATCCTCCATATTGTATGGGTACACACAATTCAGATATTGAGGCCGATTTAGTAGATATTCGAACAAAGCTCAATCCGATATTGGAAAGGTATAATGTCGATTTGGTTTTGAATGGACATTGTCATTCCTATCAACGAAGCGAGTATATTAAAAATCATTTTGGGTACGAAACTTCATTTGATTCCGTAGTTCATCGCTTACAGAATACAAGTGGTACACACAATGGTTCGCCTAATTCATGCGCGTATATAAAGAATCCACTTGCCAATCACACTAAAGACTCAGGTGTAGTTTATGTAGTTGTTGGTTCGGGTGGTGCCATTCCTCAATTGCCTTATGCTACATGGCCTCACAATGCAATGCGTTATTCAAATTATGCTGATAATGGTTCGTTACTCTTGACCGTTGAGGGTAATAAATTAGTAGCCGAGTGGATAAGTACTGATACAAATGCTATTGTCAAAGACCGTTTTGTATTGTACAAAAATGTTGGATTATCGAGTAAGGTTCACACTGCCTATCCGGCATTGGTAAACCTTAAAGCAAGTTGGAGCGATTCGAGTCGGTATATTTGGTCAACTGGAGATTCTGTTCGTGCAATTCAGTTTTTAGCTACTGCGGATACGTTTATTACTGTTCAGGATAGTCTCGGTTGTTTGGTTGATACTTTTTGGATTTCAAATATTCCTAATGCAACAAACGATATGGAATCGGCTCAGCAAAATGTCTTTATTTTTCCGAATCCGGTTCAATCTGAATTCAATATACAAGTTCCAATGCAAGGTTGGTATACCGTCGAAATTTTTGGTTTAAAGGGTGAGCTTGTATTTCAACAACAAGTATATGCTCAAACGACCAAATTGCAGCTTTCACTACCGAAATGGATGGCAAAAGGGAAGTACATCATGAAATTGGTGACTAGCCGAGATCAATGGCACATGAAGTTTTTATACGAATAAATCAAGTTGCTGGAAAGCTAGTTTCTTGGTAAGAATCGAATATCTTTGCGACCTCAATTTAATATCATGGATAACAAGAATTATAAATTAGCAACAAAGCTAATACATGCTGGAGTAGAGCCAGATCCAACTACAGGAGCTATCATGACGCCCATTTATCAAACGTCTACATACGTACAAGAGGCGCCTGGTAAACACAAAGGATACGAATATGCTCGTACACAAAACCCTACGCGAACTGCATTGCAAAATTCTTTAGCTGCAATCGAACAAGGTAAGTACGGTTTGAGTTTTGGTTCTGGTTTGGCAGCTTCAGACGCTGTGATGAAATTATTAAATCCTGGTGATGAGGTTATTTCAACCAACGATTTGTATGGTGGTACGTACCGTATTTTTACAAAAGTGTACGAGCGCTATGGCCTTAAATTTCATTTTACGGGTATGTCTGATGCATCTACCATCGAACAATACATCAATGCCAATACCAAAATGATATGGGTTGAAACGCCTACAAATCCACTCTTGAATATCATTGATATCGAAGCATGTGCCGAGATAGCCAAAAAACATAATTTGATTTTAGTAGTTGACAATACATTTGCTTCGCCTTATCTTCAAAATCCATTGACTTTAGGCGCTGATATCGTATTGCATTCAGCTACAAAATATTTGGGTGGACACTCTGACGTCGTGCATGGTGCGCTCATTGTCAATTCGGATGCTTTGCATGAGCAATTGGCATTTATCCAAAATTCATGTGGAGCCGTACCTGGTCCGCATGATTGTTGGTTAGTCCTTCGAGGCATCAAAACATTACATGTACGTATGGATCGTCATTGTGAAAATGGGAAAAAAATAGCCCATTATTTGCGTAATCATCCAAAGGTAGACAAAGTGTATTGGGTAGGTTTTGAAGATCATCCAAATCATGACATTGCCAAAAAGCAAATGCGTGGTTTTGGCGGTATGATTTCGTTTACTTTAAAAGGCGATAATTTAGATGAAGCTATCAAGGTATTGAGTAATACAAAATTATTTGCATTAGCTGAATCATTGGGTGGTGTAGAAAGTCTGATTGGGCATCCTGCAAGTATGACCCATGGTTCTATACCGCGCGAAGAGCGTATCAAAAATGGTTTAGTCGATTCGTTGATTCGTCTGAGTGTCGGTATCGAAGATGCAGATGACTTAATCGAAGATTTGAACCAAGCAATCGGATAATATCTTTTTTGAAAGGCTGCATTGTTTACTCTTGTGTAGATGATGCAGCCTTTTTTTTGTTTCCTGCAAAACGCACACCAAGTCCAACGATGGCTTGAAGTGCAATATTGTTTACCGTAGCATTTCCTTCTACGATAGGCGCATTTGCTCTAGCAAAGGTGGCTTTTAATTCAGTATTGAGGTATAGTCTTTTTCGAAGAAAATAAAATTGCTTTGCAACGGCTGTATTGTATACAAAACCTCGCAGTACATAACCCTTGATGTCGAAGCCAGGGCCTTCGGGATAGACCTTGTTACGTATGGTACTTTCTGGATGCATGAGTACACTTCCTATACCATTGCGAAAAAGGAAGTATTTGAATTTGTATCCGTAATTGATTGTCAAAATATTGAATCCGTGTGAAATGCCAAATCGTTGCACCTCTGGTGGTTTATTATCTAGGTACAGTTTGTGATGAATGGCTTCAAATTCAAAGCTGTGTTTATTGATATGTTTACAAAAACGCCAATCCCAATAGTAAGGAGATATAAAGGGTTCGCTATAAAATTTTGCTCGTTTGATATAAATATCAGGATAGCCATTTTGTTTGATGCGCAATGGAAGTGGAAGATTGCCTGCCCATCCACCGTGTAACTCGAAGGTCCAATATCTTTGAGCAGATAGATTATTGTTATTGAAAACAAGCAGCACCATTAAGAATCCTATGTATGGAATAAGAATTTTCATAATTCAAAATAACTGTATTTTGATTAAAGTAATCTATTGATTTTAATTATATAGTTTATAACTACTTCTTATGAAACATTAGTCGTGATTTCCTTTTTTTCTAAAATTGAAAATAGCAATCATTCTATATTTTGTACTTTCACCGCGATATTAAAGCCAAAGAATGACTAAAGCTGCATTGAAACAATTTCTAAATCAAAAAGTAAGGGAGTACAATACAACTCAGTTTATAGACAAAGATCCTATTTGTATTCCGCATTTATTTACGCACAAACAAGATATTGAAATAGCAGGTTTTTTTGCAGCTACATTGGCCTGGGGAAATAGAACCTCGATTATCAATAGTTGCAAACGCATTTTAGATGCAATGGATCATGCGCCACATGATTTTTTACTCAATCATGAAGAGGTTGATTTGAAACGTTTTTTAGATATCAAACATCGAACATTTAATGCTACTGACCTGTTGTACTTTATACAATTTCTATCGCATCATTATCAACTACATGAAAGTTTGGAAAGTGCATTTTGTCCTAATGTAACACATGAGCAAATTACCATGAAAGATAGATTGATATTTTTTAATCAAACTTTCTTTGCTTTGGAACATCCTGCTCGAACACAAAAACATGTATCGACACCACATAAAAAATCAGCTTGTAAGCGACTAAATATGTTTCTTCGATGGATGGTGCGACAAGATGAACAAGGCGTAGATTTTGGTATATGGACTAACATCAAACCTTCTGAATTGATTTGTCCCTTGGATGTACATGTAGGCAGGGTAGCACATCGATTAGGATTGATTAAGGAAAATAAAGCCAACTGGCAAACGGCTGAAGAATTGACCGATTCCCTTAGGCAATTTGATGCAAACGATCCTGTGAAATACGATTATGCATTGTTTGGGCTTGGAGTAGAAGAGCGGGTAAGATAGAATGAGTTATAAGTTTATTTGGAGCCCAACTGAAATACATTCTTCAACCACTTCTCGCTATCCGTTCCGAGTCCTCGTCCCGAAAGATTTCGGGACTGTGGGCTCTCCACTACTATCGAGGCTAAAGCTCAAGGTCGAAGACATTATTGGACTTTGAATAAGTGGCAATTTATTTAGGCTAGTATTCATCAAATAATTTTTTTTATCGGAAATATGCAATAAAAAAAATATTCTATTTGCTTAGCATGTCATTTGCTTGTTGGTCAAGAAAACAGAAGTACTAATGGAAGTTTTTGGTACGTTTAAATTTATATTTTTTTTTAACTTTGTCAGGAGTTATTTCTGAGTAACAATTAATTTCGAAAGTTTAAAATCTAGTATCATGAAATTTTGGGTTACAATAGTTTTGTTGTTTTTTATGCTGAATTCATATGGACAGAATATAGATAGTTGCGGCTTAGACAATAGTTCATATTTAAACAGTTTCGAATCAGTTTATTTGAATGATTACTTTAGTAAGCAACGCGATACATTTGATTTTACTGGCAAAAAAAATACTATTTGTAACTGGAAGCAAGGGAACTCGTATTGGCAAAAAGAAGGCATATTTCAAAGACATTAAATTGTGGAAGAAAGATAATTCAATGATTGCGACAGATTTGATACTATTCACGGAGCAAGAAAAAAAACAGTATGGAGGTTTTGACGGAATGCTCACTTATTGGGCGAAAGTTCCACCGAATAAAAAAAAGTTATTCAAAAAGAAAAAAAACACTTTACATTATTAAGTGGTATTTGCCCTTGTTTTCCATGTTTTTACACTTTTTTAGTTTAAACCTATTTTAGGACAAGACATTGATAAAGTTATATAATAACAATATCCCTGCATTTCCTCAGCCAAATAAAGAAAATGTCCCTGATGTATAGCCCCGATGGTACATTACTCTCTTAAAAGGAGTAATAGTCCTACCCTGATCTTTTGCCGTGATATATAAAAAAAGCAGAGTACCAGCTCTGCTTTACTTGAAAAATTAAATGGAGGCTTTAGACCCCGTATGGAATACTTTCGATTCAAAGATATATCACTTTGTACCATTTTTTTAACCTTTTAAATCATTATTAAAATGAAAAAACAAAATGTACAATTACCTGTTATTAATTATCACGTTGCAGGTATAGATGTCGGAAGTAAAGAACATTGGGTTGCAATTGGCCAAAATTCGGCGGATGTAAGAGTATTTGGGGTTTATACGAAGGATATGGATGAGATGGTATGTTTCTTGCGCGACTCCAATATTACAGAAGTTGTGATGGAAGCTACTGGTACTTATTGGCAAACTTTGTATAGCCACCTGGAACGTGCAGGTTTTAAAACTATACTTAGTACTGCAAGAGGTATAAAAAATCCTGCTGGTAAAACAGATCGTTTAGACTGTCAGTGGTTGCAACAACTACGTACCTTAGATTTATTAAAACCTTCTTTTATCCCCGAAAAGGATGTTGAAAAAATTCGCCAATATACCCGTTATAGAAACAAATTAATGCTGGAATCAACAGCATGTATTAACACTATTCAAAAAATACTTCAACAGCTGAATCTGAGGTTAGATGTTGTATTGAGTGATGTAGTTGGAGTAAGTGGATTAAATATCATAAACGCAATTCTTGCAGGAGAAAGAGATGGCAATGTGTTGGCTTCATTGGCAAAAGGAAATTTAAAAAGAACAAAAGAAGAAATTGCTTCTGCTCTTATAGGGAATTGGAAAGAGGAATTGCTTTATCAATTGAAAGATCAAATGGAAATCTACAACCACTTGCAAAAAAGCATGAACAATACTGAATTGAAAGCAGAAGAAGCACTTTTAGAAGCGATTGCAAAAATGGAAATATCTTACGAGGAGGTACCCTTAACCAAGAAAAAAATCCAGAAGGGACAATACAAAATCAATGTCAGTAAACTTAGTTATCAATATTATGGAGTAGACCTAATGGCTGTTGAAGGTATTGGACAAAACACCATTATGACTTTAATCTCAGAAGTTGGACATGACATTTGCAAGAAATTTCCTTCTGCAAAATCATTTACTAAATGGCTACGAGTAGCACCGAATCACAAAATAACAGGAGGTAAAGTCATTAATCATAGAACACCCAAAAGCAAAAACTTGTTAGCACTTGCCTTAAGAAATGCAGCCAATACAATAGCGCAAAGAAAGGAAGGGGTACTCAAAACATTTTTTAGCAAAATAGCATTTAAAAAAGGGCGGGCTGCAGCTATAACTGCTACAGCACGAAAACTAGGTGTAATTATATGGACTATGATTAAAAATCAAAAGAACTATGCTCCTATGAATGAACTGAAATATGATTTGAAAGTAAAAGCAAACGTAATTAAAAATATTAAAAATGCGCTTAAAAGACATAAAATCAACATTGATGATATTATTTATAAGCAAAACTTAAATATTAGTTAGATGGAATGTAAGCAAGCGCCTTGCGCTGCTAACAGCGGGATGTAGTTTAATAGAATTGAATAGCTTGGCTCCAAGTATTTAAACATCAATAATTAGCAACTTTACAAACTAAACTTTCATCTATGACGTCTTAGTCTTAAATTGCGATTATGTTTCAAAAGTTACTAAAATTAAGTTTATTCCTTTTATGTTGTGTCTTGACACAACATTCGTTTGCTCAATTAATTCCTGATTCGACTTTTTCGCAAGATGGATATTTTATCAATAGTAGTACAACCGATGGCGAATCTGGATCTAGGGTATTTGAGTTGGCCGATGGAAGTACAATATTAGGAGGCACAAAAAATGGCAAATTGCGTGTGAGAAAGTATGATGCTGTAGGAAATGCAGTTACAACTTTTGGTACCGCTGGTGAAGCAAGCATTGCAAGCTTAGATGCAAACCCAGGTTATTGTAATATGATTTATGATTTAGAAGTGACTTTGGATGGTAAAATATGGGTGCTCACTGAACTCGCCGAAATGAACTTAGCAGATTTTGATTCGTCAAAAGCGGTGATTGTGCTTGCACGGTTTAATGCAAATGGTAGTGCAGACAATACTTTTAATTCGAACGGATATATACTAAGTCGTCCCAATCCTAATTATTATTTTCACCCCAAGTCGATGTGTATCAATACCAAAAATGACGCATACGAAGCGTTTGTAGGTAGTTGGGTTTATGAAAATGGACATGCTTCTTGCCCAATGGGATTTGGTAAATGGTGTGTCAGTAAATACAAGAATGATGGAACACCAGATGCATCGTTTTATAACAATGTTGGCTACATGCTAGAGAGTGCATCGGTGATCAAACAAAGTTCAACACAATCGCCCATAGCTATACCTTACGATATGAAACTCATGAGTGATGGAAATATACTTGTCTGCGGATCGATGCATAATTTTGATCAGTCTTTTTTTAGTTTTTCTATAACGCCTAGCGGACAATGGAATACAAATTATGGTAATAACGGACGATGTATAAACCCTGTAACGTTTGAAGTGCCAACGAATGATTTGACCAATGCGCAAGTCTTGAAAGATGAGAGTTGTGCTTTTTATTCCATACTTCGATATTTTGGCGCGACCGATTCTAGCGTAATGAATGTGGTGAAAAATAATCCAAATGGAACCGTTGCAACTGCCTTTGGAACCACAGGTAAATTAATGACGACCTATTTAAGCCAACAGTATCCTGTCTTGATTTTTAAATCTAATGGTGATTTCCTATTGAATTATTACAGACCTTATGGAGCCAACTTCGCAGATCAAAAAATTGAATTTAAATTCTATAAAGCGAATGGTACTCAAGATATGACTTTTGGCATTGGTGGTATTTGCAAAACCCAACCTCGTAATCCGGATACGTATATTAATCGAAGTACTGTATTTCATGGTATATGGAATAAAAACGAAACTGGTCTTTATCTTGCTACCAATAATCAAATACCAAATACAAACAGTGGGTATGGTATATTTAAATACAAATGGCCTGGTCTAACGCCTTTGCAAGTATCTATGGTGGATGAGAAATCTAATTTTAGTTTATATCCAAATCCAATAGTTGGTCAGCAGCAATTTTATATAGAGTCAGAAAAGGATATTCAAGTGGTTAGTTTATATGATGCTAAAGGTGTGAAAGTGCCTATGCAATTCCATTTTATAACTGACAACAAAGTGGCAATTTTACCATTGAGCCAATTAAGTACAGGTATATATTATGTGTTGTGTGAATGTAATTCAATAAGACAAATGCAAGCTGTGATGGTAAAATAAAGCGCTTTTTTTGTTTGAACTCAAGCTAAACTTGTAGATTTATTTTCAAACGTAAATACGAAACATTTTGATAAATATATATTCTATACTACTAGATATAAATGCACAGAATAAATAATACAAATCATTATTTAGCTAAATAGTACAAGGTAGAACAATTGCTGTCATGAAGTATTTCGTTGGCATAACGTTGTACATCGTCGACAGTTACTCGATTATAATTGTCGAATTCTTTGTTCATGTTTTCTGCATCACCCAATAATTCGTAAAAGGCAAGGTTATTAGCTCTGTTCAGTAAATTTAAGTCTTCAAAAGCAATCATACTTTCGATTTTGTTTTTGACTTTTTCTAATTCTAGTTCACTTACTTTTTCGGTTTTCATCAATTCCAATTCTTTTACAATGGCCGCATCTGCATCTTCGGGTTTGATGGTTGGGAGTATTTTGCCTTCTACGACCAATAAGCCATTTTCTACACTGCCTGTATGGTAGCAATCTATTTGACTAAAAAGTTGTTTGTCTTTGACTAAACGTTGGTGTAATCGGGACGACTGACCTCCTGATAAAACTTCGGTAATTAAATCGGCTGGGTAATAGTCAGGACTCATGCGATCTGCAATATGATATGCTTTGTATATCACACTAACAGGTACATCTTTTGTAAGAACAAGTTTGCGAGCTTCTGTTTGTTTTGGTTCTTTAGGTAGCGAACGAACATATTTCTCTCCTGCTTCGATAGGTCCAAACCATTTTTCGGACAATCGTTTAACTTCGTCGGTCGTAATATTGCCGGCTACACAAAGCACAGCATTGGAAGGACGATAATGTTTGAAAAAGAAATTTTTGACATCTTGCAATTGAGCATCCTCAACATGAGCCAATTCTTTGCCTATCGTCATCCATCGGTATGGATGTGTTGTATAGGCAAGTTCGCGGAGATTTTTCCATACATCGCCATAGGGCTTATTGATATAATGCTCTTTGAATTCTTCACATACAACTTTACGCTGTACATCCAAACTTTTTTCATTGAAGGCCAAACTCAGCATGCGGTCACTTTCGAGCCAAAAAGCCGTTTCGACATTTTGAGCAGGAAGTTGGATATAGTAATTGGTAATATCATTCGTGGTGTAGGCATTGTTTTCGCCACCTGCCATTTGTAATGGTTCGTCATAATCAGGAATATTAACTGAACCGCCAAACATGAGGTGCTCAAATAAATGTGCAAAGCCCGTCTGATTTGGATTCTCATCGCGTGCGCCAACATCGTACAATACATTTACAGCAACCATAGGAGTGGTGATGTCAGTATGGACGATTACACGAAGTCCGTTATCTAATGAGAATTTATCAAATTTTATCATAACGCAAAAGTAAGGAGAAGCTAGTGAAAAGCATAAAGATATTAGGTGTGAGATTAGAGATATGAGAGGCTAATATGAAGTAGTAAGTATGCAGTATTCAGTAAGCAGTATTCAGTATGCGTTAGGTAATTGCAATTGACTATTTTATATTGTTACAATCTTAACCCTCAACCCTCAACTTACAACTCTCAACCACCAACTTTCAACTCTATTCTAAGCAAGATACCGCTCTTTAATCACTCCAATATGATGTAATTCATGTCCGCAAATAATCCATGCACATGCTCGTACACTCATATTGTAATTGCTAGCAATACCTACACGTTTCATCACTGAAGCCGATTGGTTATTGAAAAAGGTGATGGATGCATTGCGTGTCGTAATGAATTCTTTGATGAGTTTAGAGGTTGGAATTTGATTAGCCTTGGCTTCTACTGCAAAACTATTTTCATCGAAAAAAGGTAATGGTGATTTGTCATTTCGTGCAAAACGCATAGCGCGATAGACAAATACGCGTTCACAGTCTATAAGATGTTGAATGATATCTTTAATACTCCATTTGCCTTCGGCATAAGGTGTAGTCAATTGTTCGACTGATAGCGATTTAATGAGTTCTACTGTTGACTTTGCATTAAACTTGAGTTGATCTAGTACACTTTTAGTTTTGTCGACTTTCTTGATATAGTTTTCATAGTACATGGCGTATTCAAGGTAGCTTGGCTCAGTGATGTGTTTCATAATTCATTTGAAATAATTGGCTAATCTACTTTAAAAAGTGTAATGGAAGAATATAAATATGAATTAAATAGTATCAAATTTTATCCATTTGAATTGCCGTTCATCAAATAAAATGATAGTTTAGGTTGTAGAACAATTAATTTTGTAGTACAACAATAAGACATGCTAGAATTACAACATTTAAAGAAATATTATGCCACACAAAAAGCGGTAGAAGATGTTAGTCTAACTGTGCGCGATGGAAGTATTTTTGGTTTATTGGGGCCCAATGGAGCTGGCAAATCGAGTTTGTTACGAATGGTTACGGGAATTACAATGCCTGATGAAGGTAATATATTGTTTGGCGGAGAACATTTTAATGCTGAAAAACATAGTCGCTACATTGGATATATGCCCGAAGAAAGA